>JAUCGL010000156.1 GCA_030378105.1 Candidatus Halobeggiatoa sp. HSG11
CTTTTTCTGCATACACTTCTTTTGAGTCCCTCCAAAATGAATTATTTAATATTTTAAAAAATATTGGTGATGAATACATTATTGAGTACACCTTATAAATGTTAAAATACTTTTGTGTATCTACATACCTAAAAATGTGTCAGGTTTAGAAACTTTATTTGCTAAACTTAAAAAGAATAACCCACAAATTCTCGCAAGTACGAAAAGCATAAGGTTTGTTCCTTCGGCAACATTTGCTCCAGAAGAATATGGAAAAAAGGATGTTAATTGTCCAAAATCAGTATGTATCGCTAGATTAACTATTAAACATAACTAACCCATTTTAGGAAAATTTATTATGTATAAATACTTACTTACCACTTTATTTATTATGAGCAGTGCTGTTTTAGCAGATACAATCTATGATCCGGGAATAAGGTATTGTCAAGACAATCCATCTGCTTGTGGGCTTTATACTCAAGCACAGCTAGATGATGCTGTTAAAAAAGCTACTGTAGGATGGTATACCAAAGAACAGTTCGATGATGCTGTTAAAAAAGCTACCGTAGGATGGTATACCAAAGAACAGTTCGATAATGCTGTTAAAAAAGCTACCGTAGGATGGTATACCAAAGAACAGTTCGATAATGCTGTTGCAAATGCTACCATAGGATGGTATACCAAAGAACAGTTCGATGATGCTGTTGCAAATGCTACTATAGGATGGTATACCCAAGCACAGTTAGATGCTGTTGTTGCAGATGCTTCTAGTGGTTTGTATACACAAGAACAATTAGATGAGGCTATTGTGAATGCCTCTAGTGGTTTATATACTCAAGCACAGTTAGATGATGCTGTTGCGAATGCTTCTAGTGGTTTGTATACTCAAACTGAATTAGATGAAACAAAAACTCAACAGATTGCTTCCTGTAAGGAAACGCCTTCGTCTTGTAATATTTCTTTAGATGATATTTCAGCAGAAATAACAAATACTGCTAAAGAAAACGTTAAAAAGGAACAACGTGATGAATGTAAAACTGATCCTGTATCATGTGATATTTCTATTGATGATTTTCCAGATGATTTAAATGCGGCTAAAGAGGATGCAATAAAAAAATCCTCTGTATATGTGGTAAATAGTGAATTAGAAAAATCTGATGATGGTGAAATATTAAAAGGTAGAATCCACATACCTAACCCTACATGGAAATATGTTGATGAATTACCTGATTTAGGAAGTGAAAAAGTATGGATTTTGAATTTAAAAAACAGAGAAGTTGTAACCGATCCATATACTTTTACTTTAGAATTAGAACCTATAGAAGAAGTTATTGTAGATGAAGAGTCACAGCCAGTGGCAGAAATTACTGAAAATGAAAAAACAACAATTAAATCCATTGCAAAATAGGTAATATCATGTTTTTAATTAAAAAAATATTATTTATTTTCTTGTTGTTATGCTCGGTATCTGTTATTGCTGATATGGAAGTTAAATCTAATAGTGGTTCAATAAAAGTTATGCCGAATAATAATTTTAAGGAGGTAGGGTTATCTGATACTGGAGAATCAGGAGATTTTGCTTGTGAAACTTTGGATAGAGCAAAGTTGGATACATTGAAGAAAAATGTAGAAGATTGTGACAAAGAAAAATTAGAAAAAGAATTAAAGGAAGAATATAAGGTTGGAGAATATCTAGGAGAAGATAAAACTAAAGGTGATAATAATTTTAAACCACCCATATCTGAATTTGACTGGAAAATATCTATAGTTGCTACTGGTGGACAACGTTATTATAACTATAGTAGTTATTTGGGTAAAACTAGTGACTATGTGCCATTTGCAGGATTTGATGGAAAATTATTACTAAATAATTTATTTGGAACAGATTTAGATTTTTTTATTAGTGGCAATCTTTCCACTACAGATAGTGGGACAGATCATGTATTTGATTCAGAGGATTTTAGTCCTTCTGGTACGAATACTGAACATATCTTTAAAAGAAAAGATTGGGATATTACGGTTGGTATTGAAAATGGTTGTTTATTTAGTAATTTAACTTGTTTTATTGGATATAAATCTGGAAAAGTAGAAAGAATGTCAAGGCAGATTATACCACATAATAATGAACAAAAAGCAATAGATAATATACCCACCATTTCAACAACAACAGAAATTTTTAATACCAATGGTTTTTTTATTGGAGCTTCTATCAATGGAAATCCATTTACAACTTTTTTTCCAAACACAAAATTTATATTAAGCGGTGCTTTAACCAAACAGTTAGAAGGTGATTTTTCGGCTATTAATATTGAGAATGATATTAATGAGGTAAGATTAGAAGACACAGAAGCATATTCATTAAAATTCGGCTTTAATACAGCATTAAAAAATAGATGGACTATTGGTTTTTTAATAGATGGATATTTTTATAGTATGCCAATGCCAAGTACTATAGACAAACAGGGTAATCTTATGCCTAAAGTTGATGATTTAGAAGAATCATTATTTGGAATAAGTGTTTCATTATCAAAAACTTTTTAAATTCGAGAAATTTAATTATGAAAATTTTATTAATCATGCTTTTGCTGTTTTTACAATTTTTCTCTTTCTGTACATTTGCATTTAGTTGTGTTGAAACTGAAAACTGTTATGCTCTTGTTATAAACAATAGCCACTATCCTGATTTAGAAGAAGGTGGTTATCTTCAAAATACAGAACGAGATGGTCCTGGAATGAAAAAAATATTGAGAAATAAAGGCTTTTATGTAAAAAATGTACAAGATGTTAGTTTAAAAAGATTTGAACAAGAAGTAGATAATTTTGTCGATAAAGTTCCATCAGACACACCAATTGCTTTAGTATATTTCTCAGGACACGGGTTGACATCAAATAAAGAAAGATACTATATCCCAAGTAATTTTAAGCGTAGTAATGAAACTAATAATAATTTATTTAGCCTCAAGAATCTTGTTGAAAAATTAACTCCCATAAAAGCAAAAAGTACTATTCTTATTGTAGATGCTTGTTCTAACAAACCAGTGGAATCTAGCGATGGTAAGAAGACTTCTGTGAAAAGTGCTAGTGGTATATTTTTTAGAAAAGGAACGGCAAAAGATGGACTAATTATTCCAGAATATCCTCCTAATTTTGTGAGTTTATTTGCAACTAGACCTACAGATGTAGCTCTTGATTCATTTCCAACGGTAGTGCATGATGATAAAGAATTGGATGATGGTACAGTATTGCATGATGATACAGATGTACAACATTGTGTTTCTAAAGAAATGAAAGTGCAATATAGCGTGTACACATCGCAATTAATTAATTTCATAAATCAAGAAAGATTGCCATTTGGCCAATTGGTTTCTGATGTTTCAAAAAAAGTCATTGAAATGACGGAAGAGTATTTGGCGTGTGTTAAAAAAGAATTGATAAAACATGGCAAAGAAACAAGTTTGGAACCACCACAAAGTGCATGGGTTGAAGGTAATTTAGGCAATTTATCAAACTTTTATTTTTCCCCTCCAGAACCTAATCAAAGAAATGGTTTTTAATTGGTAATTTAATTAATTCCACGTCACCCTCATCATTCTTATCCGGTGGGCAACAATCATGTTATCCACCATTTCAAAATCAACCACAACTTGACAACCAAAAAATTAATCATCATAATTAACAATACATTTAAGCTAGGAACGTACACCCGAAAAGGTGGTAACCATAGAATGCCACTCTGCTTAAGTGTACTTCCTAAAAATTCTATGGCTGCTATGGAGTATTATTATGACCAGCCAAATGATGATAAACCGTGATTTTCACGGTGCTATTATTCGCCAACGTTCTTATGATGGCTATTTAGACGCTACTGCAATGTGCAAGGCAACAGGTAAGAAATTTAACGATTATCGCCGTCTTAAATCTACCAACGAGTTTTTAGAAGAACTATCTGATTTTATTGTTAAAAATCCCGTTACGGGAATTCCCGTAACGGAACAAAATCAACAACTTATACAAATTATTAAAGGAGGTACCCCAGAAAATCAAGGAACATGGGTACATCCATATGTATCAATCAATTTGGCCCAATGGTGTAGCCCAAGGTTTGCTGTACTTGTAACTGGTTGGACATTTGAATTGCTAACAGAAGGTTCAGTATCGCTTAAACCAGAACCAACCCAAAAAATGGCTGAATGTGTCAAAATTAACTCTGACATGTTAGAAGGATTTGGAATCACTGGCAAAGCTAAACAAGCTGCCCTTAATAATATTCTGAAAGAGAAATTTGGATATGACGCACTAGAAGAATGGAATACAGAAACAGAAATTACCGAAGCACAGTTACTTATTCCAACTGACATAGCCAAACGAACTGGATTAAGAAATGCAAGACAAGTCAACCTTAAACTGATTGAACTTAAACTACAAACTCCATACCGAGACAGCAAAAAACGCCTGCACTACAAATTAACTGATAAAGGTCTCGAATACGGCACATATCAAGATAAAAGTTACAATTCCAGCAACAAACCAGTCCGTTCAATTAAATGGTATACAAATGTATTAGAATTATTCTAAACTAAAAAAGGTGGACAACATATGTTATCCACCATTATCAACTACAATTTAACCACCAAAACCGCACAGTGAGCATAACTAATAACCCGATCCGAAACTGAACCAAGCATAACCCTGTCCAAACCAGTACGACCATGACTACCCATCACAATCAAATCAACACCCTTAGCATCAGCTATCTCAACTAAAACATCCGCCGGTTTTCCACTCAACACCTCTCCTTCCACTTCAATTCCCTCCTTACTCAAAAAGGACTCCACTCGTTTGATTTCCTGTACAGCCTTCGTATAACGCTGCTCCTTCAAATTAGAAAACACCACAGAAACAACCAAAACCGAAGCATGGATATGTTTAGCAATACTCATAGCCGTACAAGCTGCTATATCACTATAACGAGAACCATCAACCGCCAACAAAATCTTCTTACCTTGAATCATCGCAGTTTTTGGCACAATCAAAATACTACACTGAGCATAACCAATGACCTTAGCCGTATTGCTACCCTTCATTAAACGGGTAAAGCCAGTCATGCCTCTACATCCCATAACAATCACATCAATATAATTCTGTTCAGCTTCATCAATAATTTCTTGATAGATTTCTATGCCATGACGTACACTTATATCACAAGTTACACCAGCTTTAGTTGCCTCTGCCCTTACTTGTTCCAGATGAGCTAAAGTATCATCATTTTCCTTTTCAATCAATTGCCTAGCCAAAGAAGCATGTTCCGAATTCGTCATAAGCACCGACATTGCTATCAGCTTACCATCAGTCCTTTGAGCCAACCTTATCGCCTCACGAGTTGCACCCACAGTTGCTTCCGACTTATCAGTTACCAATAAAATTCTCTCAAATCGACCAGTTGGAGATAACTGACTAATAGAAGTTGGCATTTCTTCCTCCTCCTCATCATCAGGAGATAATGCTTCTTGCTCTTCCATAAACCGTCGAACTCGATTATGTTTAATATTACCACTTATCAAGGCGTATAAAATAATACTAGTTCCAGCAACCAAAGCTAAGAGTAACAAATTAAAACTAGCATAATTCAATGTCGCTATAGTTTCTGTTACCAAACTGATTGCACCACTATCATGCATATATACTATTATCTTGGCAGCCAAACTAAACAATAGCAATACCATCAAAACACCAGTAACTATTTTGGTCAGATAATCTTTTGCATAAGTAGCAGCAATAGCTCCCAGGTGCATACCAAGTAATGACCCGGCTAAAATAACCATTGCTATTCTTATATCAACAAAACCACTCATAGCATATTGAATTGTACCACCAAATCCAACAACAAAGGCAACCAATAATTGAGTTGCAGAAGCCATTAAACCACCAGCACCTAATACATATATCATAGCTGGCACTGAGATAAAACTACCCACCGCAATATTAGCTGCTACTAAGCCAGTTATAAAACCAATTGGAATGGTAAATAAAACTGAAATTTTAGTTCCAAGGCTAGGAAAGTACATCATAGTGCCGGGAATAACAGTAGAATGTACTTTCTGAGCTAAAGCACTTTTATTAAATGTATTATTAGACTCTCCAGTTTTAAACGTTTTTATGGAATCACGTAGATTATAAAAACCAAGTACTACTAATACCAACAAAAATATAATTGCTACATAGATATTTGAGCCAGCATAACCAAAAGTATTTTTGATATAAATATGTAAAGCAGCACCACATAGAATGCCTATTTCAGCTGAAATTCCTATAACAATTGCTAGTTTTATATCAACTAATCCATTCCTTATTCGTTTCAATGCACTAATGATGGATTTAGGAAATTTGTGGCACATAGTACTGGCAACAGCGATAATGGCTGGAATCCCCAAAATCATCATTGCTGGAGTGAAAATAAAGGCTCCACTTGAGCCAATAAAACCACTTACCAAACCTCCAACTAGCCCTATAAGTAGCAAAAGTGTCACATGTTGCCATTGCAAAGGAAAGATGTCAGCAGCTTCTACTGGAACGATTTCAGTTGCTCCAACCAATGAACATCCAAGCAAAAATATTAAAAATATAAGTTGTTTAAACATTTTATCATCCGATTTATTTTTTAACTGGTTTGGCTTTGATACCTAGCATATCCCAAAAATGATTGGCAAAAGTACCATATACAAAAGAGAAAATAAAAGCAATTACAACTGGAATAAGAAAGTACCACCCACCTTGTTGCGACCAATTCATTATGGGAACTGAAAAATAATACAATAAAAAATACAGAAATGCACTAACTATAGCCAGTGTAGTTGTTTGGACTACAGCTTTACCTGTTGTTTTCATAATTCACCTCTTAAATATCATAAATTAATTTTTCTTGCGTCTTCTTCTGCTAACTGGAATCGTGATACTTTTGTCAGCTAATAAATCCGTCCACCAATTTGCAGAGTCAGCTATATGATTTTCACCAGCTTTAACACGTAATAATAGAAAATCATAACCAGCTCGAAATTGTGGATGTTCTAATAGCTTGAGATTTTTTTTCTTAACTTTACGTTGTCGAGTTAAGCGTAATTGCAACAACCAAATTTCTTGCATTGGTACTGTTATACGTCTAGGTATGGCTACTCGTTGTAATTGATTTCTGGCCAAAAGTTTTTGACTAGTTTCAATTAATTTTTCTTGTAGGTTAACACCTTTGATTTGTTTGTTTGGCAATTGACACAATAATGGTGGCCATAATAGAGCAGCCAGAAAAAAAGCTGGGGTAACTGACTTTTTATTGCTTAAGCGTTCATCAGTATCACACATAACTTGCTTAATAAGTTTTAATGCTACTGGGTCTTCTAAACAAGCCTCTGTCTGAGGAAATAATTGTTGAAACAAACCGTATTGATATAATTGCTGAAATGATGCAACTGCATGACCGCTGAGAAATAATTTTAATACTTCTTCAAATAAACGAGCTGGAGGAATGTTAGTGAGTAAACTAGCTAATTTTGGAATAGGTTCTGCTGTTTTAGGAGCTATGCTAAATCCAAGTTTAGCTGCAAATCTAGTTGCTCTCAACATGCGTACAGGGTCTTCTTGATAACGTAGCACTGGATTACCAATCAATCTTATTATTCCATCATGCAAATCTTTAATGCCATCAGCATAATCAAGCAAAGAAAAATCACTGATATCATAATAAATAGCATTAATGGTAAAATCACGGCGGCCAGCATCATCATCTACAGTACTACCATACACATTATCACGAACTATCTGCCCATTTTCAACTATCCCTTCACCTTGGCCATTATCATGAGATGCACGAAATGTAGCAACTTCAACAATTTCTCTATTAAAACGCACATGAGCTAATACAAAACGACGACCAATCAAACGACAACTACGAAATAACTTCCTTATCTGTTCTGGAAGTGCATTAGTTACGATATCGAAATCTTTGGGAGTTTGCCCAAGTAATACGTCACGGACTCCACCACCAACTAAAAATGCTTGATAACCAGATTTATGTAACTGGTATAAAACATTTAAAGCAGCTTGGCTTATGCTATGACGCGATAAGTTATGTTCAGGGCGTGGAACATAAATAGGATTTTTTTTAATCAAATCTTGCAAAATTTAAACGAGTGTTATTATCACACAAAAAAACGTTTACCCAATTATTATTGGGCATAATTTGCAAGGGTAACATTCAATTGCTCTAATGTAAAGTATCAAAAAGTTTTTACAGGTGTTCCAGTTAAAAATAATTTTATATATATCAATTGATTGTGTATTAAAATTATGATAATAATACCATTGCCAATTGGACATTTATTTCTGGAATGGAGTGAAGCTGATTTCCCGAAACTATTGTACTATATTGGTTTCTGGAAATCGTACCTCATTCCCAAAACAATTAATTCTGACATTTGCGAAGGTATACGATAAAAGATCAAATTTTTTATTTAAAGTAAAAATCACTATATAAAATATTTTTATAACGCTTAATGATCAATTTTTTGCTACCTAAATATGTATGATATTAATTTTAATTATATTTATATTTTGTGTGTATAAAGCAGTATATTTATTCAAATCAATATTTTATAAAAAACTTGTTCATCAAGTGGATATAGTAACATTCCTATATTTTTATACCAATATAATTAATTATATTTAAAAAATAAAATCTATCATTTCAATAAGTGAATAAAATTTATGACGAAATTGCTTAATATAATTATCTCGTTCCCACATGATATGTCACTGCCATTTAAGTTAAGGAGATTCGGGTAACCACAAGAAATAACCCCTACAAATATTCATTTAACGTAGGGGCAATCCTTTATGGTTGCCCTTAATTAATGGCAATGGGGCAGACATGCTGATCTGCCCCTACAAAATACAATACATTTCATATGGTAGGGGCGAACTTATGTGTTCGCCCTGCTTAACTTAATGGCAGCGACATGATATATGGGAATGCAGAAGCACTGCGGAATAACTATGATCTTAGCCTCTTGCAAAAATCATAAAAAGTGAAAATTTAATTATACAAACAAGTTGGAACGACAAACCAAAATGAATGTGATAGAAATGTTGGATGATGTAGCCAAAGAGCTGTTATATTGGTTGCAAAAAAATAGCAAAAGTCATACAGAAACGATAAATATTAGGTATTACATTGAATATTCAGCAGCTTTTAATATAATATCCTTATTTAAATTTAATCTTTTACCTTTAAGAATTGCCATTACTCTACGCATTTCTGTTTCTCGTAATAATATATAAGCAAATACTTTCGCTAAGGTAAAACTATGTAATTTCAAAGTAACTTCTGCTACTTTATGGACTTCCTTAATTAGTTTTTGGTCAATCACAAAAGTAGTTTCAACTTCAGATAATAAACTATAAAACGGTTCGGGTAAATGCTCCAAAACTTCAGTTAATGAATCTAATTCAACTAATTTTTGTAACAAAGTACGATTGAGACGGAAAGGAGTTGGAATTAATAAATAATAAGTTTCTGCGGCTGATAAATTGTAAGCAAATCTATAGCGTAGCAACCATAATAAATTAAACCGATCAACAAATATACTTACCAATGGCAATATATGTCTGCGTTGTACAGCATCTAATGCCATGATATGTCGAATAAATCCTAACATATAATGACGATCAATCGCAGCATCTAACGAATATAGTTGATGTTCTTTCTCAAATACTCGTCTGGTTTGCCTAGCAATATTGCTATAGGGGCTATGTTCCAACCGTCGTAAAAGCTCTCCAACATCTTCAGAATGTAATAATTGTTCAATTGGTAAAGCCGTTAATGGCCCTAAATCTAACAATTGCTGAGAAATGGCTTCAATATCTAAACCAGCAATTTTGCCACGTACAATAGCTTTCAAGTTAGCTATATCACATTTTCTAAACCAGTATAGTAACAAATTACGCTCTATCATTGATAAAGGACGCAGTAATACTTGAAAATCAGCTAAAGTTCGCATTAACCAAGCTTGTTCTATCAAATTGGAACTTACTTTATCATCATTAAGCAGTTTATCTAATTCATCATTTTGCAAAGAAAATGAATCTTGTTCCAACAGGTTAGTTAATTCAGTTTCAGATAATAAGTTACTGGCTAAAATAGATACCCTTGCATTAAGATAAGCATAGTTATCCATCAATTTTTACCTGTGTTATAACTTGTACTGCTGCCTCTAAAGCCTTTTGTTGATTATCATCAGCAAGTTCATGTAAACAAGACTTGCGTTCTTCATAACGTTTATTAAGTTCCGCAATACTTTGAGCAGCTCGTTCTTCTGCTTTTTGCATAAATTCGGAGTATATATTTGGAATCTTAGCTTTAAATTGTTGTTCTTCTTGGTGAACTTCAGATAAAGCTTGTTGAACGATTTGTTCTTTTTCTAGTTTAGACTTAGCGACTAGTTGTTCGGCTTCAGTTTCAACTATCAGCAATCTTTTTAAGGTATCTTCCATTTTCAGTTTGTTTAATACTTAAATTATCAATTTTTTAAATTGGTTAAACACAAATGAATGAATTGAATTAAGAGTTAGATATTATAGTAAACGATGGCAAAATACAAGTTACAGAAAAAGAAGGTGAACTTAAAAATGTATGGATGTGTAATTATAGGGAGGGGAGGTAAGCGGTTATAAGGGATTTAATATAAAGTGATACCCCTTAAAATAGTAATTAAAAATTGAGTTATTCGATTTAACTTAATCAACTTAAATAACACAAAAATTAATTACCATTTTAAGGTGATAAGATACCAACTAATAGTTAATATCTTACCAAGTTTTATACTACTTTAGCTGATGTTTGTATCATCACCTTCGGCATCGTCACCTTCAGCATCGTCACCTTCGGCATCCTCACCTTCAGCATCGTCACCTTCAGCATCGTCACCTTCCGCATCGTCACCTTCAGCATCGTCACCTTCAGCATCGTCACCTTCGGCATCGTCACCTTCGGCATCGTCACCTTCAGCATCGTCACCTTCAGCATCGTCACCTTCAGCATCGTCACCTTCAGCATCATCACCTTCAGCATCGTCACCTTCAGCATCATCACCTTCAGCATCGTCACCTTCGGCATCGTCACCTTCGGCATCGTCACCTTCGGCATCGTCACCTTCGGCATCGTCACCTTCGGCATCATCACCTTCAGCATCGT
>JAUCGL010000157.1 GCA_030378105.1 Candidatus Halobeggiatoa sp. HSG11
ACATTATACCCCTGCTATGAAAATGGGTTTAACTCATAAACAACTTAATTGGAGATTTTTGTTGACTGTCCCTATACCTGTAAAATATTGATTTAATTAGAACTGCATTGGTCTGTAGGGACTATCCAAATTTGGCAAATATAATGCTGACATCAAGTACTATAAAACTCATCAAGAGCCTGAACTGAAAGAAGATATACAGGCCAGATTTGAAGAGCTTTGTCACACTGAAACTTGCTATGAAAGTCTTAATCAAGCACTTAAGCGAGTAAGGAAAAAATCAGTATGAACTGCTGAGGGTATTGGAAAAGCCTTGGATTCCAGTAACACAATTATTCTCAGTGAACGAGATATTCGAGATTATGTTAAAAAGCGAAAAATCAGCGGCAGCACTCGTAGTGAAGATGGACGAAAATGCCGAGATACTTTTGCCAGCTTGAAAAAAACTTGTCGAAAACATGGCATATCATTCTGGCATTATCTTCAAGATCGAATATCTGGAACTTCACAAATCCCTCCCCATTACCTGAACTGATTTTTCAGGCTTCTACCTGTGAGTAATGAGAAGTTACCAATTTCTTCTTTAAAATCTGATAAAGTTAAATTAAATTGGTCAATTAAAGTACTCAATATAGAAATACATGGTCAAGAGTATCTACTTATTTTTTAAACTCAATAATGTCTTCTTGAGCAGATTCATAGCGTTCTATTGAATTTGCAACTATTTCAATTAAAGGATTTAAAGGTTCTAGGACTTAACGCATTGACAAAAGCTAAAAAATATTAATTTTTTATAAATTATATAGTTATAACTTATTATTGTTCCCAACTCCTATTCTCATCGTTATACATAAGTCAAAAGTATCTAATGTAGAATGAAATCCACCATTTTGAAGATTCGGTGGGTTTCCACTTCGTTACTACCCATCCTACATAATCACTGCCATTTGCGTTAAGGGCAATCATAAAGGATTGCCCTTACGTTAAATGATGGTTTGTAGGGATTATTTCTTGTGGTTACCCCAATCAATTCCCTTAACTTAAACCATGAAATAGATTTGAAACTTGTGAAAGTGGAGTTTGAACAGATGGAGCTATAGCAATTAAAGGGGTGTGTTGATAAAATAATGTTATTTTTCAATTTGCCTTGTCTTAAAGAATGAGCATATTTCATCATGTTTTTCCAAAAAGAAGTCCATATATCAGATTTTTTTAGAGTTCTTAATTATTGATTATATAGCATTTCCCGATTGGATAGACCACAGTTATATTAAGCAAGAATCTGATATTTTTATAGATTTTAATTAATAATTAAGCATTCATAATTAAGAATTGCTATTAGTATTATCCAATTCCTTAAAATTATTATATATTGGTATATTTTTTATTTATGTCCATTTTTAACGGAAATTGATAAAATTACTAGTTTGTGTTAAAATGCTCAAATTAAACATTAATGTGAGGTTTTAAACTTATGAATTTAGTAAAATATGTTTTAGGAATCTGTTTAACCATATTTTTGACAACATCCCTCGCAGCAAGGGAACTACCTGATTTTACAAAGTTAGCAGAAGAATATGGCCCATCTGTAGTTAATATAAGTACTACAGCTAAAAAAACTAAAGATAGTCTGCGTGGAGAGCTTCCCAAAGATAACCCTTTTAAAGATGGTCCTTTTCATGATTTCTTTAAACGTTTTTTTGATAACGAAGGCAATGGTTTTCTTGAAGAACGTCCTTCAACTTCATTAGGTTCCGGTTTTATTATTTCTGAAGATGGTTATGTTATAACTAATAACCATGTTATTGATGATGCTGGAGAAATAATTGTTCGTTTAAGCGATAGACGCGAATTAACTGCCGAAGTTGTCGGAGCTGATAAACGTAGTGACATCGCTTTATTAAAGATTGATGCTAATAGTTTGCCAGCAGTTAAATTAGGCTCCTCAGAAAATTTGAAGGTTGGGGAATGGGTTTTAGCAATTGGTTCACCATTTGGTTTTGAACATTCTGTAACCGCAGGTATTGTAAGTGCTAAAGGGCGAAGTTTGCCAAGTGATACTTATGTGCCATTCATTCAAACCGATGTGGCAATTAATCCTGGTAATTCTGGTGGCCCACTGTTTAATTTAGATGGTGAGGTGATAGGAGTTAATGCTCAAATTTATAGCCGTACTGGTGGTTTTATGGGACTTTCTTTCGCCATTCCAGTCGATGTTATGAAAGATGTTGTTGATCAGTTGAAAAATAGCGGTAAAGTTTCACGCGGTTGGTTAGGCGTTTTAATTCAAGACGTAACTCATGAATTAGCTGAATCATTTGCTATGAAAAAACCACAAGGTGCTTTGATTGCCAGAGTATTGCCTGAAAGTCCAGCAGCCGAAGCCGGTTTAAAAGTTGGAGATATAATTGTCACTTTTGATGGCAAACAGATTGAACGTTCAGTTGATTTACCACCAATTGTTGGTCGTACCAAAGTTAATACAACAGTTTCTACTATTGTTATTCGGAAAGGTAAACAGGAAGCTATCAATGTTAATATAGGTGAACTACCATCTGAAGAAGATATTAAATTGGCTACGGCAGCTCAAGGAACAGCTAACCTTGATAGAATTGGTTTGTCTATTACAGACTTAGATGATAAAAAACGTGAAACCCTAAGTATTGTGGAAGGTGGTGTTTTAGTACGCAATGTTGAAGAAGGGACTGCTCGTGATGCTGGGGTTCGCAAAGGTGATGTTATTATGATGATAGACAACACTGATGTTACTGATGTGATACAATTTAAGGAAATAGTAACTGGATTAGGTGAAACAACAGTACCAGTACTTATTCATCGACATGGTTCACCTCTCTTTTTAGCTCTTAAAGTTCCAGCCAATGACAGATAAACCAGCATTGACACTTTACATTAAAGTAGGGTGTCATCTTTGTGAAAAAATGAAGCAACAACTAGACATTTTGCAACAGCAATATGAATTTTCTCTTAACTTAGTTGATATTGAAGCTGATAGCTATTTAAAACTGCGTTATGGAGAACGAATTCCAGTTTTGGCTATTGGTGAACGAGAAATTTGTCATTACCATTTGAACAATGATTTGTTGATGGAATGTTTTAAATGAAGAACATTCGCAATTTTTCTATCATTGCTCATATTGATCATGGCAAATCAACTCTTGCTGACCGCTTTATTCAAATTTGTGGTGGTTTAACAGATAGGGAAATGTCGCAGCAAGTTTTGGATTCAATGGATTTAGAACGTGAACGTGGTATCACAATTAAAGCTCAAAGTGTAACGTTAAATTATAAAGCCAAAGATGGAAAGAATTATCAGCTTAATTTTATTGACACTCCCGGCCATGTGGATTTTTCCTATGAAGTTTCTCGTTCTTTAGCTGCTTGTGAAGGTGCTTTATTAGTTGTTGATGCCGCTCAAGGAGTGGAAGCTCAAAGTGTAGCGAATTGTTATACAGCTATCAATCAAGGTTTAGAGGTGGTGCCAGTTCTTAACAAGATTGATTTGCCGGCTTCTGAACCTGAAAAAGTTATAGAGCAAATAGAAGATATAATTGGAATTGAGGCAGATAATGCTATCCAAGTAAGTGCTAAAACTGGAGTTGGAATTGATGATTTATTAGAATCTTTAGTTGAGCGTATTCCCGCTCCAAAAATCCAGCTTGATGTTCCTTTATCCGCTCTTATCATTGATTCTTGGTTTGATAATTATCTTGGTGTAGTGTCTTTGGTACGAGTAGTACAAGGCCGTTTGAGTAAGCGTCAAAAAATTTTGGTTATGTCAACTGGGCGTAAAGTTCAGGTTGAGCAAGTTGGAATTTTTACGCCTAAACGCCAAGAATGTGAAGGACTTGAAGCTGGTGAAGTTGGATTTGTAGTTGCAAATATTAAGGATATTTATGGAGCTCCAGTTGGCGATACCTTAACTGATGCTTATGATCCAGTTGCTAAACCATTGCCCGGTTTTAAATCAATACAGCCACAAGTATTTGCTGGCATGTTTCCTACTGATGCCAATGATTATGAAGATTTACGAGAAGCATTGGCAAAATTACGTCTTAACGATGCTGCTTTGTATTATGAACCAGAAACTTCTCAAGCTTTAGGTTTTGGATTTCGGTGTGGTTTTTTGGGAATGCTGCATAAAGAAATTGTGCAAGAACGATTGGAACGTGAGTATGAATTAGATTTAATCACCACAGCTCCAACAGTTGTATATGAGGTTCTTGATACTACTGGAGAAATTTCAAAAATAGACAATCCAGCTGATCTACCATCTCCTACCCAAATTGCTGAAATACGAGAACCAATTGTAGAAGCTAATATATTGTTACCACAAGATTATTTAGGCAATGTTATTGGTCTCTGTATCGAAAAACGAGGAGTGCAAAAAAAGTTACATTATACCGGTTCCCAAGTATCTCTCAGTTATGAATTGCCAATGAGTGAAATGGTATTAGATTTTTTTGATCGTTTAAAGTCAGTATCTCGTGGTTATGCTTCTTTAGATTATACTTTTTTACGTTTTCAATCAGCTAATTTGGTTAAGTTAGACATTTTAATTAATGGTGATAAAGTTGATGCTTTGTCAATAATTGTGCATCGAGATAAAAGTTCTCTACATGGTCAAGAATTAGTTAAAAGAATGAAAGAAGTGATTCCACGCCAAATGTTTAATATCGCTATTCAAGCAGCAATTGGTAGTCAAATTATAGCTCGTCAAACAGTGAAAGCTTTTCGTAAAAATGTGACTGCTAAATGTTATGGAGGCGACATAACTCGTAAAAGAAAACTGCTTGAAAAACAAAAAGAAGGCAAAAAACGTATGAAGCAAGTGGGAGCGGTAACGATTCCGCAAGATGCTTTTTTAGCAGTATTAAAAATTGGTAAAAAACAATAGTTTAAAACTTAATTAAAACCTTTTTAATTAAATATTTAAGAATTCGTCATTAAGAATTAACAGCAAAGGTAATTTTAAAAACAATGAACGCAACGTGGACTTGGGATTTAGCTACAATATTGGTTTCATTAACATTTATCAGTGGATTAATTTGGTTATATGATAAAATATTTTTAGAACCTAAACGTATAAAGGCAAGTCAAGGACTAGGTTATGATAGCTCTATTGCATACAAAGATGAAACCCATATACCTTTTATTGTTGATTTAGCAAAGTCTTTATTTCCAGTGTTTTTATTAGTCCTGTTACTACGTTCTTTTTTAGTAGAGCCATTTCGTATTCCTTCTGGTTCCATGATGCCAACTTTATTGGTAGGAGATTTTATTTTAGTTAATAAATTCAGTTATGGCATAAGATTACCAGTTGCTAATATGAAAGTGATAGAAATAGACAAGCCAGAACGTGGAGATGTAGTGGTATTCCGCTATCCAGAAAATCCTAAAATTCCATTTATTAAACGAGTCGTTGGCCTACCTGGTGATCAGATAGAATACGTCAATAAAATGCTTTATGTCAATGGCGAACCAATAATCCAACAGGTTGATAAACCAAGATATATAGGTGTTGGCTCAGGCAGTAATATGACTGGCAGCGAGCTGAGAATTGAATATTTATCAGATGATGTTGAACATGATATTCTGATTAATCCTAAACGTGGAGAATATCGTACAAAATTCAGTAAGTTGACTGTTCCTGATAAAGCTTATTTTGTATTGGGTGATAACCGCGATAATAGTAAAGACAGTCGTTTTTGGGGAACTGTGCCAGAGGAAAACCTTATTGGAAAAGCATTTTTCATTTGGATGAACTGGGATTGGAAAAATGGTGGCATAAGCTGGCCACGTTTGGGAACAGCTATTGAATAAATAGACCTTAATTTATCCTCATGAAAATGGGGATGAAAATCCAAATATTCCTTGATTGTTTAAGCTATAGATATTCATAAAATATTCGTGTAAAACCTGCGAGGTTTTGGAAACCTCGTAGGTTTTTAGTGAAATTATTTATCTGAAAAACTATAGAAAATAAGGTGTTAAATATTCCACAAGCTACTTATTGCTGCAATTCCTTGAGCTCCATGTGCTATAGCAATTTTTACATCAGAAATTTGCATACCTCCCAGTGCAAAAACTGGACAATTAGCTGATTCAGTTAGTTGAAAAAGCTGCTGCCAACCTAATGGTGAAAAATCTGGATGTGTTGTAGTGCTATGTATTGGGCTAACAACAATAAAATCAGTCTTAATGAGATTAGCTTGCTTAATTTCAGCTATCGAATGACAAGAAGCTGCCACTAATAAATTATTAGGTATTTCCAAATCCATAAATAAACGCTTACTATTTAAATGTACTCCATTTGCTCCCACTGATACTGCAACTTTTGGACTAGAATTAACTAATAGTTTTGCTTTATAATGTTCACACAAAGTTAAAGCTTTTTCAGCATAATGGCAATAAGTAAGTTCTGACAGTTGATTAGCTCGCAATTGTACTAACGTTATACCATTATCTAAACATTTTTCTAGTTGGTAAAAAAACTTGTTATTTTGCGGCTCTGGAGTGATTAAATATAGTTTAGGTAATTGAATTACTTTAATTATTGCTATATTTGCTGTTGGAAATTGTTTCTTTGCTAAATTATCTACCGTACACCATTCCATTAACTGGCCTTCACGCCCCCAAGGCTGGCCTTGCCATTGTTCAATTTGCCATACATCTAACAAAATTTTTTTATCTGGGTAGGTGTGTTTTATACGAATTAAAGGTCGAGCTTGTTTAACTGTTATCGCAACTTCTTCTTGTAATTCTCTATTCAATGCAGATAAAGCTGTTTCTCCCGGTTCAACTTTTCCACCCGGAAATTCCCATAAATCACCTTGATGGACATGTTTGGAGCGATGGGTTATCAAAATTTCATCTTGAGAGTTATTAACTATACCGGCGACAACATGTAATGTACACATATATTTGAAATATTATTAAAGGTAGAGTGGATAGAAGCTGAAATCCATCACAACATCGTAGTAGTTGAGTTTAAAGGGGCTATTGAATTAAATTTAATAATAGTTTAACACTTGTCTTTCCAAAAAGTTAATTATTAGATATAATATGAATTAAGTGCTAATAATTTCTTTAAAAATTATGTGATTAAAGTTGACTATTTGGGATTATCTTAACAAGCCACAAATTTTAGCTTATTGATTCACATTTAAGGATATTAAGTAGACTTTTCCCAATCAAATTTCAGAGGAAAACTTATGGTGACAGGAATCGAAATAACTACTAGTCAATCTGCCTTAACTTTAGCTAAAGCCTTTTTAATTGCTCATCCAGTTGGAGCTGCAATTGTTGGTGGAGCTGCTATTGGAGCAGGAACTTATTTTCTAATGAATAAATTTTTAAACAAGAAAGAACCGGAAAAACCCGTAGAAGCATAAATATTACAACATGGTTTAACCGAAATAACTTGATAGCTTAAGTAGTGAATGAACAATTACAATAATACATTCACATACTTCCCCTTAAACCGTATTTTATTTGGAAATAACAAATGGAAGAAGAAGAGTTACAAACTACAGAAGAAGTTCAAGAAGTTAGTATGGAAAATGCTATTGATAGTCGGATTGACAGAGCTAAACAAGCCCATAGTACAGTTAATAGATATGCTCTGGGTTCAATGGCTGTGGCGATTGTCCCATTGCCATTAATTGATTTAGCTGCTGTTTCTGGAGTCCAACTTAAAATGGTACATAGTATTTCTAAGCATTATGAAATACCTTTTTCTCGTGATTTAGCTAAACCGTTAATAGCTTCTTTATTAGGCGATATTGTTGCAGTTACAATGACCAAATATGTAGCAACTAATTTAGTTAGATTAGTTCCGGTGGCTGGACAAGTTTCTAGTTTTGCTAGTAGTGCGGCTTTATTCGGTTCTGCAACATATGCTATTGGAAAAATATTTGTAGAACATTTTGAATCAGGTGGTACTTTTTTAAACTTTGAAGCGGATAAGATGAAAAACAACTTGCAACAGCTTTTTGAAGAAGGACAAAAATTTGTGTCAAAAAATAAGTAGTTATACATTAAAGTGGTGATTTATTTGTAAATTATTGAGAAAATAATTAATTTTAAGAGAAATATACTTTGTACAGGACGTTTTTTCAGGACCAGAATTAACATGATTTCATTATACTAATGATTTATTAAAGATTTTATTCTGAAAATTCTATAATTCTGTTAATCCTAATTCTGACAAAAAATATCCTGTACAAAAAAATAATTGTCCATCTCACTTCCTTATACAGCAATAAATAACTTAATGCAGGATTATAAAACATCGTGAATTTATTCGAATTCTTTAGTAAAGAATCCGACCTACCACAAGGCCAAATTGTGTTAGTGGCAGTTGTTTCAGGTCTGGCTAATGGTATGTTGTTAGCACTCATCAATTCTGGGGCAGAAAGCGTATTAAATCAAAATATTGAAACACGTATTTTTTTGCTATATCTAACTGCTTTTTTATTATATATTTACACTCAAAAATATGCTCTTTCCCAAGCATCTATTGCACTTGAAGCAGCAGTTCGTAAAGTCAGAGTTAGAATCGTTAATAAAATTCGCCATACTGAGCTACCATTTATAGAAAGTATTGGTGGATATAATGAAATCTATACTAAGCTAACTCAAGATAGTAATATGATTTCACAAGCTATTATTTTTGTGGTTTTTGCCATCCAATCAGTAGTAGTGCTTGTTTTTACTTTACTTTATATTGCTTTACTATCTCCTATTGCTTTTTTAGTCTGTGTAATAATCATTGGTTCAGCAGTGTCTTGGCGAATAACTACCAATAAACTAGCTATTAAAGCTCTCAAAACTGCAAACAAAAAAGAGACAATATTTTTTAATTTTTTAAATCATATTTTGGAAGGCTTTAAAGAAATAAAAATCAATCAGCGTAAAAATGATGATGTATTTCAACAAGCTGAACAGGTTGCCGATGAGACTGAACAGTTTAAAGTTACAGCAAATATTAAATTTATTGATATTTTGATAGCAGCTAGGGTCGCTTTTTATATATTATTACCAATATTAGTTTTCATTTTACCTTTATATTCCGTCATCCCAACAGATGTCGTTTTTAAAATAACAACAGCAACTTTGTTCATTATTGGTCCGATTAATTTAATTACGATGACTGAGCCAATGTTGGCTAGGACTAATGTTGCATTAAATAGTCTCTATAGTTTGGAGACTGAGTTGGACAATGCGGTTAGTTTGCAAGAAGATTCTTTTATTACTACTCCTCCTGATGAATTTCAAACTATCAAATTTTCTGAAGTAAGCTTTGATTATTTTGATAAAAACAAAGAAATTTTATTTTCTATAGCTCCAACCAATCTTGATATAAAATATGGTGAGTTATTATTCATAATTGGTGGTAACGGTAGTGGCAAATCAACTTTATTGAAATTATTAACTGGTTTATATTATCCAACAGCAGGTTCTATTTATGTTGATGATGAAGAAATAGATAAAACTAATTATCAAAGTTACCGAGAATTATTTGCGATAATTTTTACCGATTTTCATCTGTTTGATAAATTATATGGGTTACATAATGTCGATGAAAAAAAATTGAAAAAATTATTAAAATTAATGGAGTTAGATAAAAAAACTAGATATATTAATGGTAAGTTTTCTCATCTTGATTTATCAACTGGACAGAAAAAGCGATTGGCTTTCATAAGTGCTGTATTAGAAGATAAACAAATTTATGTTTTTGACGAATTGGCGGCTGATCAAGACCCACGTTTTAAAAAGTATTTTTATGAAGAAGTATTATTGGATTTAAAACAACAAGGTAAAACTGTGATTGTCGTTACTCATGATGATCATTATTTTCATGTTGCTGATCGGGTATTAAAAATGGAATATGGAGAGTTGGCAGAACAAGTGCATTAAGATCGTTTATCAAATATGCTTTTTAAGTAGTATTCCACCGATTTTATCGGTGGCTATTCACATTCAATCCTCTAAAGGATTAACAACAACCCCAACAGGGTTAAATTTGAATAGCCATAGTGAAACCTATGGAATGTTGCATAACATCAATTATTATGTTAATAACCAACAAATTATTATGATTATAACAAAATGTCCGCTACGAGTTTCCTTAGTTGGAGGTTCAACCGATTTACAAGCTTTTATTGATAAATATGAACGTGGTAGTGTTATTAGCTTTCCATCAACTCTTTATACTTATATAACAATCCACGAAAATCATACTGATAAGTACATCATAAACTATTCTAAAAAGGAAGAAGTTGATACAGCAGCAGAAATAAGAAATGATGTGGCAAGAGAAGCACTGGTTTATTTTGATGTTAATCCCATAACTGTGACGTTTAATACCGATATTTTATCAGAAGGTTCCGGTTTAGCTTCTTCGTCTTCTTATACGATAGCAATGGTCAAGGCATTAGCTATGTATAAAAAAATCAATCTATCTGATTTTGAAATCTGTCGAATTGCTTTAGATTTAGAACGTAAATTTAATCCATTGACTGGCTATCAAGATGAATATGGTTCTGGGATTGGGGGATTTAAACGGATTGATTTTCATAAGAATCGCCGTCCTTTATTTCGTTATTTGGATGTTGCATTTTTAGAAAGATACGATATGTATTTGGTCAATACTGGTATTAAACGTAGTTCAACTAAGGTTTTGCAAAGTGTTGATATAGATAAAAGTTCGGTTCTTTTACCTTTGGTTGATAAAATGGAACAGGCTATTGAAGCAAGTGATTATCAGACTTTTGAAACTATTTTTAATGAGGGTTGGCAGCAAAAGAAAATCACTTCAAATTTAATAGATAGTAATCCAAAAATCAAACAAATGGATGATTCGTTTTCTAATAATCCAATGATACATGCGGTTAAGTTGAGTGGTGCCGGTGGTGGTGGTTATTTTTTATTGCTCTGTGATAAAAATGTTGACGAGCAATTACATCAACAATTTGAAAAACTTGGTAAAATAACTAAAATTCAGGTAAGCTCTGCTGGTGTTAAAGGGATTTATGTTTGATAAAGGGATACGGCAGTGGGCTCGAACTGTTAGTCCCAAGATAAAAGGCCGGAGCTATCCAAAGTTATTTGGATAAATTTTTATGCGAAACGTTGGGTTAAAATATCTTCCAAACCCAATGCTCCTGTGATAATGCCC
>JAUCGL010000158.1 GCA_030378105.1 Candidatus Halobeggiatoa sp. HSG11
TGATTGGGATTCGATAGAAAAACTTGAACAAATCGGTCTGGATGAAATATCCTTAAAAAAAGGTCATAAAGATTTCGTAACTATTGTAAGTGCGTACATAGATGGTCGTGTACAGCTACTTGCCGTGCTTAAAGACCGCTAAGAAAGATACGGTTAAAAGTTTTCTGAAAAGCATTCCAACTCATTTAAAAAAAACAATTAAATCAGTTTGTTCTGATATGTATGATGGTTGTTATTAATGCAGCCAAAGAAGTTTTTGGAAAGCGTACAAGGATTGTTATTGACAGATTTCATGTAGCAAAATTATACAGGAAAGGTCTTGATACCATAGCGTATACAAGAACTTACACGTTTGAAAAAAGAATTATCCAAAGAAGAATATGCCAAATTGAAAGGTGCAATGTGGGTTTTGAGAAAGAAAGACCCTGATGAAAAAGATAAAGCATTGTTAAATTAAACTATTTAAATACTCAACTTCATTGGAAATTGCCTATATGTTTCAGAATAATTTGACCAAAATTTTTGATACCAAAACATCCAGAAGTGGTGGAAAACGTTAAATAAAAAACTGGATAGTTCAAGTTGAGAATAGCTGTTTGGTTTGTTATGACAGATTCCTTTCAACATTAAAGTCTCATTTAGAAGATATTGTGAATTATTTTGTTGAACGACATACAAGTGGATTTGTTGAAGGATTTAATAACAAAATCAAGGTTATAAAAAGACGTTGCTTTGGTATCATTAATGTTGGACATTTGTTCCAACGCATATTTTTGGATACTTCAGATAGAAAATTATATGCTTTATAATCAATATATTATATTCAACGCAAATTACCAAAGAGCCCTATTTTTTTTCTTTCATTTATTGCAACATTATCCCAATCTCTTAATGCATTATTGTTATAACGCTCAGCAATATATTCACTTACTCCAACACCAGGAATACCATTAGGTCTAGTAATTAGAACATTAATTAGTGGGGCATCAGGTTCTATTTCTAGGATACTACTCATAAGCGTCCCAGCTACACGACCAATTTGAGTTGGAAATATTTTTTCTATTTCCAGTTGATATTCTAATTCATTACAAATAGCACCATATGTAACAAAAGGTTCACCATTTTCTATACATTTTATAAGCATGGCCATCGCAAATTGTGGTCCTTCGTCAGCAAGTTGTTCTAGGGTATATGTTGGCATTTTATCTACTCTCTAATTGCTAGTTGTAGTTTTTCATTTTTTAATGGGCGAACTTTACTCTCATTACTATAAAGATAAATATAAAACAAAGGAAAGAACATGATTTTCTAAACCCTAACCATTTATTATAATAAACATCTTCCCGATTGCTCTTTAATATTAACAGTAAATTCAGGAAAATATCCTTAATAATTAAAATATTGGGAACATCTTCCTAAATAATACTGTTCATGATAAGCTACCTTGTACCAAAACTACGATGTGCAACTTTAAAAACAACATAATAATCCCACTCAATTAATAAGTCAAGCAAAAGAAACTCACTCAACAACAACCTCTTCCAATCCCTTTTGTTCCAACTTATCCATAACACTTATCGTAGCAAAACTTGACAATACATCCAAATTAGTCTGCAACTTAGCCCCAGAACCATCCAAACTAACAATATTATGAGGCATAGTAACATTAATCCCCTTCAAATTAGGATAAATAATCGCTGCAATTTCCTTCTGCATCTCAGCTAAATAAATCTCAGGAATCAAAGCCTTATATTTAGCCTTCAAAACCTCAGCTTCCGCAATACCTTTCTCCCGAATTGCCTTAGCCTCAAACTGAGCAGCCTCATAATTAGCCTTTTGAATATCCCGTCCAGCTTGAGCAACAATTAAGTCCTTATCCTTAATAGCCTGTTCAATCTTCTGATCTGCTTGAGCAATTGCCAACTCCTTAGATTTTTCAATCTCTGCCAATTCCTTATCTTTATTATATTCAACTATCTCTTTTTCCTGCTGTTTCATCGCAACCTCAACCTCACGCTGCTTGGCAATTACCGCTAAATCTTTATCTTTCAAAGCCAACTGTCTTGCCTCAGTCCGTTCAATTTCAACTCGTAACTGAGCCGTTTTAGCTTGCTCTCTAGCAGTTTCCTGAGCTTGCACAGCTTTTATTCGGTCTCCAACCAAACGCTTCTTTTCAGCTAATAAAGTTTGCAATTGCTTTTCCTCTCGTGGTTCACCAATAGAAACTTGAATTAACTCAATGCCATATTTATCCAAAGGATTTTCCAACCGCACCAACTCTCCATCTTTCATAACAGGAATTGTCTTCCAAACCAAAGTTTTAACTGTTTGTAATTGATTGGATTGCTCCTGATCAATACCGACTGGAGCTATACCAGTTTGCTCAATTGAAACCTGTTCACGCCTTGTTTCATAGATTCCATTCTTAAGCTGGTCAGTAAGTGCCGCTTTAAACTGATTTAAACCACCTTGAAAAAACTCCTCTCCAGTATATTGAGTAGCAGTATTAACCGCAACATCCCGCGAAATTTTTATTAACAATGAATCAACCAAATCCTCAAAAGTTCTAAAGTCATCATGAATCATCTTCATTTTAGCTTCATCATCAGACAGTTTATAACGAAAAGTTGCTGGTATATCAGCAGTATAAGTATCGGCAAAACTAACCCGAATCGGAGCTTTGCGTCGCACCTGCTCGCCACCATAAGCTGTACCAAAAGTTACTGTCCAAGCCTTAGTATACTGAGTTAAATAAAATGCAAAAGGAATTCTGAAGTGAATCATTGGTTCAGAGTGTATCAACACCCGTTCCATAATTAAATCCTGTTCATGATAAATATAACCTGATTTAGTTACAAAAAATGAATTCATCAGCAAAAAAGCTATCAAAATTAAAACAATAACGCCGAACAATTTATTAATTAAATTAAATAACATTTACTTCCCCTGTTGATACAAATGTTTGTTAATAGCATATAAAGCCACCAAAATAATAAATGAAAATAATAACATAACTCCAGATAAAATATGTGCAGTTTGAAAATCAGCCATTTCAACATGCTCATAGATAGCAATAGATAATACTTGAGTTTTGCCGGGAATACTACCGCCTATCATCAATACCACTCCAAATTCTCCAACTGTATGTGAAAAAGTCAAAGTAGCTGCGGTTAAAAAACCCGGCCTAGCCAATGGAAAAATAACTGAAAAAAAACAGTCTAACGGACTAGCCCGCAAAGTCGCTGCCACTTCCAAAGGACGAGTTCCCATCGCATGGAAAGCATTTTGTAATGGATGGACTGCAAACGGCAATGAAAAAATCATCGAACCTATGACCAGACCGGTAAACGTAAAAGCCAAATGACCGCCAGTCAATGATTGCCACAGTTCTCCGACAACTCCCTGTGATCCCAAAATAACCAATAGATAAAACCCTAATACTGTTGGCGGTATAACCAAAGGTAAAGAAACCAGTGCTTCAACAACACTTTTACACCAACATTTAGTATGTGCTAACCACCATGCTAACGGAGTACTTATAATTAATAATAGAACTGTCGTGATAGCAGCTAACTGTAATGTGAGCCAGATCGGACTCCAATTAATATCAACCATTACCAAGGTTTATCAACTGGTTCTTGTTTAGAATTATATTTATCAATCAAAAATTGGTTACGTAACAACTGTTGAGGATTCTCTTTGATACGATCCAACAAAGCGTCAGCCATCATATCACTTTCGGTTGGTATTTTTGAACTTGCACTGGCAGATTCACCTTCCGGTTCTTTATCATTTTCTTCAGCCATTTGTTGAGATTGCTCTGGATTTTCCTGATTTTCTTTTTGATTATCCTTTTGACTAGCCTGATTTTGAGGTTCATTTTGAGGTTCTGGCTGAGAATTTTCCTGATCTTTTTGTTGCGATTCTTGTTCAGATTGAGAATTTTCAGACTGCTCAGAATTCTGTTCGGAGTTTTGTTGCTCGGAATCTTGTGATTCAGAATTCTCTGACTCTGATGATTCAGAATCTTGTTGCTGGTCAGAATTTTGTTTTTCAGAACTTTCCTGTTTTGCTAGTTGCAAATTATTTCTTGCATCTTCATGATTTGGTTGAGTTGCTAACACTTGCTCATAAGCTTTGATAGCTTTCTCATATTCTTTTTGTTGGAAATAAGAATTGCCTAAATTATATTGAGCATCCAAATTAATTTCAGGACGTTCAACACTAGCAAAAGCTTCAGCAGCAGCAGTATATTGACCATCTTTATATAAAGCAACTCCACGTTTATATGGATCGTCAAATAATTTAACTGCTTCTGAATAATTTTCCTGTTTAAAAGCAGCTTCGCCTTGCTGTTCAGAATTTTGAAACCAGCTATAAGCATTGGCTGTTGACGAAATAGATAGTAATAAAATAATTTTGAATATTGACATAAGAATAAATATTTGATAATTAAGTCAAACCTGCTAGGTTTTGGAAATCTAGTAGGTTTATAAGTGAAATTATTATTTGAAAAACTTATAGTTGTCTTTTTTAGGTATTATATTAACTGTTGTTTCTTAACGTTTCTAACAATACATGAAAACTATGAGAGCGATTAGCCTGTTTTGAGCCTCGCTGTTCTAAAGACATAAAGGGAGCTATAGTTTTTGCAAATTTGGGTTTACTTGTATAATCTTTTTTCCAATTAGGAACTATCTTTTCAATAACACTAGACGGTTTCTCAATTTTATCAATATCACGATATTTTTCCTTACCCTTAAAATAACTAGCTTTAAATCTAAGTGAACATTTAGAAATAGCTGCCATATCCCCTAAAAACCAAGCTTCTAACTCATAGCAAGCAATCCTTATTTTATACTCACAAGCACAATGAACCATTTTATCATTTAGAGCATTTTTTAACTTCACACAATCTTGCTTATCTTGATCAAGAATAATTATAATTTGTTTAGCTCGTTTTGAAAGACTCGGAACTATTTTGGGTAAATAACTAGTTAAATCTTCTTTGCCACGATGATGTTTAATTTCAAAATTTTCAAATTCTAAACGTGGTAAAATCCCTTCCAAAAATTTTCTGGTGGAATAATCCTCTACTAAGAAAAATATCATGGATTAATTCCTTTAAAATAGTCATGTTGCCATAACCAACCCAATTCACATCCATCTTCATAGAGTTCTACTATTTCTTCATCATTTTTAGCTGGGGATATATTACTTATACCATTCTCTTTTTTCACTAAAAACAATTCATCTATGGTTAAAGCATCAACAAAATCAGGTGAATGAGTTGAAACAAAAACCTGTCCACCACGTTTAGCATAATCTCTTAATTCTTCAGCTAATTCTCTTAATAAGGTTGGATATAAGTAATTTTCTGGTTCTTCAATACATAATAAAGGACGTGGAGCTGGATCATGTAGCAGAACTAAATAAGCAAACATTTTAATTGTGCCATCAGATGTATATTTAGAAATAAACGGATCGGTAAAACTATTATCTCCAAATTTCAGAAATATTTGACCAGCCTCATTAATTGTTACATCAACTTTATCAACTCCGGGAACTCGTTTTTTCATCTTATCTAAAATGGTTTTAAAAGTATCTTTTTCATATTCATAAAGATAACTAGCCACTTGAGCAAGATTACTACCAGACATAGAAAGCTGTCGATCAGCTCCTATATCATTTATTTTACGCATTTCCTCATTTTGTAAGTTAGAGACTAGCCATTGTTCTAACAAAATACGAAAACTTTTAATAGTTTTATAACCTTCAAATTGGCCCAAGCCTTTTAATGCCAAGATATCTTCTGCACCTAGAGGTTGTTGTTCACGTTTTTCCTTAGTATGCGCTCTTTTTAGATCATAATCTTGTTCGTTGTTTGTAACATAACCTATTCCTTTTGAATATTTGAAAAGATACCACACACTGGGTCTTGTATTATATCTTGGAAGAGATTTTCGATATTTTAAAACCTCTTTTTCAATAAAAACTTTACCATGATTAAAACCAATTTTTAAAAGATAAGTTGCTACAGGACCCGTTTTACTTTGTTCAACATTATGAAATTTAATTTCAAATTCAATAAAGTCTTTTTCTGGATCACTATCACGAGTTATAACTTCTTTAAAACCACCTTCTCGACCAATTGCAACTGTTACATTTTCTTTTAAACAGGTAGCAAGAAAACTAAAAACTTTAAACAAAGTCGTTTTCCCTGAACCATTAGCACCTAAAAAAACATTTAACCGTTGTAGATTAGTTACATGTAGATTTTTATATAATTTAAAGTTTTTTACTTTAATTTGTTCGATTTGAGTTTTCATAGTTACACGATTTTTTTAATTTTGTTCAAGAATTACCAAAAATTTACTCAATTATATAGGTGTTCTGGATAATTTTTAACTAATTGATATGTATGATTAATTGTGAATGGTTAACTGTGAATTATTAATTGTTAATTAAAGTCAAAATCATTAATAATTAACCATTTTTCATTCACTAATTCACAATTAATTTGTTTAAGATTTAATGTTTACTCCATACCAACAGTAAAATTATGCTACCGATACCACCTAACATTATACCTAATGGTAATATACCCAAATTAAACATGCTCCAAGTTTTTAAACCTAATATGATACTTGCACTGATAATAAAAGCACAACCGACTAATATTAACATAACTCGCTCATGCCATCGCTTAGTTTCTTCGCGCATTTGTTCTAATTCATGATTAAGCCGTTTAAGATGTGCTGAATCAGCTTGATGCTGCATAAGAGTTTCGTGTACTAACATCGGTAATTCAGGTAAATTTTCGGCCCATATTGGCACATTAGTTCGCACACCTTTTAAAAAAGCTCGCACTCCAACTCGCTCATCCATCCAGCGTTCTAAAAATGGTTTAGCTGTCTGCCATAAGTCTAATTCTGGATAAAGTTGCCGTCCCAAACCTTCAATATTAAGTAAGGTCTTTTGCAATAACACAAGCTGCGGTTGTATTTCCATCTGAAAGCGGCGAGCAGTTTGGAATAAACGCAATAATACCATGCCAAAAGATATTTCTTTCAAAGGTTTATCAAAAATTGGTTCACAAACGCTACGAATTGCACCTTCAAATTCTTCTACCCGAGTATTTGCAGGAACCCATTCTGAATGAACATGTAACTCCGCCACTCGTCTATAATCATGCTGGAAAAAAGCTAGGAAATTAGCGGCTAAATAATGTTGGTCTTCTTTGCTAAGAGTTCCCATTATGCCAAAATCAATCGAAATATAGTGAGGATTAAATGGATTATTTATATCAACAAAAATATTGCCGGGGTGCATGTCAGCATGGAAGAAATTATCCCTAAATACTTGGGTAAAGAAAATTTCCACTCCAATATCAGCCAAATGTTTTAAATTAACTCCATGTTGTTTTAAGTTTTTTATATCACTTACCTGAACACCACTGATATGTTCCATAACCATAACATTACTTAATGTATAATCCCATTCAATTTCAGGCACATATAAATTATCAGAATCTTTAAAATTACGTTTTAATTGAGTACCATTAGCGGCTTCTCTAATTAAATCTAATTCATCATATAAGTTTTTTTCAAATTCTGCCACTACTTCTAAGGGTCGTAAACGTCTACCATCACTCCAATAACGATTGGCTAATCCGGCAAATAAGTACATTAATTCTATATCTTTTTTTATTCGAGTGCTTATTCCGGGTCGTAATACTTTAACTACTACATTGCGTCCGTTAAATAAACGGGCTGAATGGACTTGAGCAACGGAAGCAGCAGCTATAGGAGTTTCATTAAATTCAGAAAATACTTTTTCCAATGGCATAGCATAGGCTTTTTCTAAGATTTTTTGTACTTCTTGATAAGCAAATGGAGCGACATTATCTTGCAGTTTGGCTAATTCAAGTGCTATATCATCTGGTAATAAATCACAGCGAGTGGATAGAATTTGACCAAATTTAATAAAGATAGGGCCAAGTTCTTCCAATGCGAATCTTATCCGTTCACCTCTTGTTAAGTCTTTGGAACTAAGCCAATAACCGGGGACTAAATAGATAAATAAGCGTAGTGGTTTAAACATTTTGGTTGAGAATAATAATTCATCTAATCCATACCGAGCAATGATACGGTAAATGGTAAGCATATGTATGATTTGACGGATAATTTTCATGTTAATTCTTTTGCTTGCTGTTCTAAACGGTCTAGGTCACTAGTTAATATTTCTACCGCAGCAGTTAAATTTTGCATTTCCATTCTGGTTGGTAAGTTAAGTTGATGAATTAAGTTGGTTGTTAAGTTGTTAATATGTTTGCTCATATAGTCTTGTGACGAGCGAATTGTATCACCAAAAATATAAGCAACTGAGCCTAATTTTTTGGATATTTGTTTTTCCCAATCAATATCTAATTCTTTAATAATTAATAATATTTTTTCAGCAATAACTCTATCACCACTGACATTAACTTCAGTTGTATTGTCCAAGTTAGCGGTTGAATTAAGAACCAAGTGCAATAGAGTTAAAGGAGCGATTTCAACTGTAACATCGGCCTCACCTTTATAATCACTCAGTATAAAAATACCTTTATCATCTGGAAACAGGCTGAAACTGTGTCCAGTATCAGTCAGAATAATATGAATAACTTTATCACTTATTTCGTTTAAAGCCGCTAAACAAGTTGGGTTTAATTGTAACGCTTGATTTAATAGTGATGCGATTGTGGTTGCAAATATTTGATTCAAAATAGACCTTCATTTAATAGTATTTAATTTTTATTCATTAAGATAACATATTTCATTGACTTATACAAAATACTATGAAAGACCTGTTTTATGATAGAGGTCTAGAAAAGTTTTGTTTCCATGATTGACCGGAGCATTTATGAAAGAACCTTAATTTTTTTAGGGTTTTTGCTTGACATTTTTTAAGTTATGTAGGACAATATTTTTTTTATGTGGGATGATTTTGTTAGTGTGAAGATTTTCCTTATAACATGGTCAATACATGTGTTATTGGGAAGATGTTCATTATAATTTTATTATAAGGGATATTTTCTTGATTTTCCTGTTAATATTAAGGAGTAATTGGGAAGATTTTCCTTATAATGAATGGTTAGAAGGTAGTACTCGTTTACACATTGTTTTACCTGCTAACTTACCCTTGCTCTCCGACCTATCGGCGGGAGAAGAGGGGTGTTAGGCACAAAATACTTGCTAGTGGTTGAAAAATTGTTCTTGGTTTGAAGATTCTGGTTAAAGGTTTCTTCGTGTAGTTTGTTGTTCAATTTATCGCCTGAGTTTGGAATGGAATAATATCAAATGTTGGGTGGTATGAATCAAGAATACAGTGAAAAAAATATGCTAGAATTCAAATGTAAGAATGGGAATCGTTGAGGCAAAGGTTTTCGTAAAATAACTAAATAGTCTCAATCAAAAGAGTTTAATTAAAAAAATCTAACTTGGTCTTGCTCCCGACCTATCGGCGGGAGAAGAACGTTGTTAGAAGGTAGTACTCGTTTACACATTGTTTTACCTGCTAACTTACCCTTGCTCTCCGACCTATCGGCGGGAGAAGAGGGGTGTTAAACCTATCAAACTAATTGTATAGAGTAATTGTCAAATGAAACATTTTAAATTTTCCCTTAATTCTATGATTCCTTCTTTTGCATGGATAACCATACTGGGTTTTATCCTTTCAGCCATCAATCCTGTTATGGCAGCTAAGTTCCCTATCGAAAAAAAGCAAACCAATGGTGGTTCTCAAATGTGGATAAACGTGTCGGCAACGATTTATGCCAATAGAAAAATGATGCTTTCATTTGACTATAGTAATGGCAATCGGGATGTGAGCAATATGCATACAATGGCTTATATTGTTCTTGTCGATACACAAGGTAATCAACTATATGCTTATAAACGAGAACGAACAATTGAGCCTGTGAGTTGTTTTATGTTTGTGTGTGGTAAAACTGTGGTTAAATCTGAAGTAATCAATGTGGATAATCTTCCAGCCAATGTGAGTGACGTTAAATTCCACTTAGCAGCTGGTGGTGATGGCTATTCGGTTATGAGAACTGCGACAGGATTAGATAAAGCCTTGAGTAATATAGGTATGACAGTTCTACCATAAATTAATTCTCAAACTCGTAAGCCGTATATGTAAAATTGTAGGGTGCATAAGCGATAGCGTCATGCACCTTATTTTCTCGTTCCCGATCTACCTTTAAAGAGTGGCGTTAAGATATAAAAAAGCAAACATTCAAATTAACTGAAAAGGAATAAAAATGCAAACAGTTACGTTAAAAATTGATGATAACATAAACGAAAAATTCTTTTGGTTATTAAATCATTTTCCAAAAAGTGAAATTAAGATTTTAGAACAAGATGAATACATAAGTGATGATGATTACTTGAGAAAAATTGATGGTATGATACAAAGTATCAAAGAAGCTAAAAGTGAACCTATTGAAAATGGTGTAACACTGGATAAATTGGATTGGTAATGTACACATTGATTTTTATGTCACAAGCTCAAAAGGATGCCAAAAAATTAGCTTCAAAAGGCTTGAAAAGCAAGACATTAAAATTGCTAGAAATCATTAAAATCAATCCTCTTCAATATCCTCCAGATTATGAATTTTTAAAAGGTGATATGCAGGGTTTAATCAGTCGTCGCATTAATAAACAACATCGGTTAGTTTATGAAATAATTGAAAATGAAAAATTAATTAAAGTTTACAAAATGTAGGGACATTATTAATTCTAACTTGGTTTTGAAGTCCAACCTATCTGCGACTCAAACTCGTAAGCCGTGTATATTTAATTAATAAATTGTTATTTGGTATGATGCATAAACGATAGTGTCATGCACCACATGCACAAAGTTGATGTATTCCCCTTCGCTTGATTGCTAAATGATGATGAATTAGATGTGTATCCACATCCAAACCTATATACGCTATCCAAATCAGTTAACTTATATGTGAATTAAGAGCTGACTCGCAAATGACCCCAACAAAAGAAAGCAGCAGCGAGTCTTCCAAAAACATGAACCATAAGTCCTGCATAAGAACGAACTCTGCCAGCAGACTCAATACCAGATTTTCG
>JAUCGL010000016.1 GCA_030378105.1 Candidatus Halobeggiatoa sp. HSG11
AAAAGACGTTGCTTTGGTATCATTAATGTTGGACATTTGTTCCAACGCATATTTTTGGATACTTCAGATAGAAAATTATATGCTTTATAATCAATATATTATATTCAACGCAAATTACCAAAGAGCCTTATTTTTTGGTTGCCTTTGCATTGGGTCGCACTAAACTCATGACAGCCGTGCCATCATTCAAAATATATCCTTCACAGTTTGCAGGGAATTAATTCAATTTTTCCGTAGTGTACGGCTTCTTGCATACTCCGTTAAAAATTATATCATACTGAATTTGTTGGTTGATAAACAAGATTTGGTGGGAGCGTATCCATGAATTGAAAATATTCAAATCTATCCCAATATTAGTTATTGTAATTTGTAATAATTTCAACTTTAAGAGGGCTACTTAATGAAAGCTGTAAATATGCGTATTGTTATATGTGTGTTGTTGGTGGGTATAGTTCAATCCACTTATGCTATAGATTCACCTCGCATTGCTTTGCTGATTGGTAATGCCACGTATGAACATGCCGATGATAAATCACTTAGGTCGTTGAATGGACCAATAAATGATGTGAATGGTATGGAGAATATTTTAAGTAATTTGGGGTTTGAAGTTCTTACTTTGGAAAATGCAACTAAATCCGATATGGAAACTGCTTTTAGTAAGTTTGGCCAAAGATTACAAGAAGTTAAAACAGAGCAGAATGATGTAGTAGCATTGTTTTATTATTCTGGTCATGGAGTTCAGGTTAATGGAATAAATTATTTGTTATCTGCTGATTATGTTCCTCTGCCAAAATTGCCTGATTTGTTTAAAGAGATTGAAGAGGCTGGTGGTAACAAAAAAAAGATGAATAACATGAGTTATATGTTAAATACTAATCATATTTCAAAGTTAAAAGTTAAATCTATTTTTGAAAAGCTAAAGAAAATTGGTAATATAGACCAAATTGCAGACAGAAAGTATCTGTTATCTGCTGGTAACAGTGATGTTAATGATTCTGGAATTATTCCTTTGCCAAAATTGTACAAAAAAATTAATGATATTAATAAGTTAGGTACTGAGACTTCCAATATTTTTATTATTGATGCTTGCCGTAATAATCCTCTTCTATCACTTGCTGATATTAGTGATATTGATAAGGCTCTACCTATTGAAGAACTACCATTATCTAATCCTAAGTCTTTTGCTATAGAGACACTTCAGCAGTTGTTGAATAAAAATATTGGTGATTATAAAGAACCTAATAATTCTATTATTGCTTATGCCTCAACTAGTGGTAAGAGGGCTTATGATATTTTAAATGAAAGTATGGATTTTAATAGTCCATACACAGAAAATTTGTTGAAGATAATACCTCAAAGAGGAATATCTGCTTATGAAGTATTCCAAAGGGTGGGGAATTTAGTTATGGAAGATACAAAGAAAATCCAACAGCCTTGGTTATCTGGTTCATCTTTAGATAAAGATTTTTATTTTGCTGGAGAAATCAAAGCTAGTATGGATAGAGGAGGATTTGAGTAAATTATAGTGGCGGATAAATTTTTCCGCCATATATTATATTACCAATTAAAATCGTAATTTAAGGATGCTCTAAAACCGACTATACTTTCTTCAATTGAACTAAGTTCACTATTTTCATCTTTGTTATCGACAGCTTTCATGTCATATCCATACCAATCTATTGATAAACCATATTTTAAGTTGTTGGTAATTGGTCCAATCCACGTAACACCAACTCGTCTACCATCAGTTGAATCTGGCTCAACATCAGTTGGTAGGAGTGTACTATAATCAGCGTTCAACCATGGTGTATATGCTAAGTTTATTCCTATTATATTCCTACCTATGGGAAAACCATAAGCAATTCCAACAGTAACTCCCTGTGTTGTAAATTTTATATTGTTTGGATAATTAAATGCATCTAATAATTCTCCTGTTTCTTCTTTAAACCTGTTTGTTCTACTAACTACATCAATGTTAGTTTCACCAAATTTGTAACCGACAGAGAATAATAAATTATCATCTAAATTAGTAAATAAATTCGTCGTTTTATAACTTATATTCAATGAATAATCTACACGATAAAATTCTGCACTATTATCTTCTTCCAAAATAAACCCTCTAGATGGTGGGTTTTCCTCAAAAAAACTATCTTTAGCCGATTGAGATTGTTGAGCATAAATATCAAGAGAAAAATTTTTATAACCAGCTGTTATTCCAACTCCAACAATAGGCATGTTACCTTGCCACTCAACATCTTCACTATTTTCATATACTTGTTTGTAAGTTTGAGATATTTTTCCTATTACGGCTCTTGGTTTAATAAAAAACTTAGGTGCTTGTTCTGCTACCATTTTCAATGGTTTTTTAAAGGAAAATTTTGATTGGAATTTTTTTCCGGTAGCCTTCGGTACAGATTTTGTAGCATTTCCATCTATATCCTGGTCAATATCAGATACAAAAGCATCAGTTGTTTTTTTTATTTGGGTCGATGTATCAACTTCAGTAGCAAAAACATCTACAAATATACTTAATAAAATACAAAAGAAAACATTTCTCATTATAAGCTATCTCCATTGTTAGGAATCCAAATTGTGGTTTTTAATACCAAGATAAATATTTGCTGACTATAACAGATTTTGTTGATGATAATAAACTCAATAATTAACAAAGCTCTGTAGGGTCGGTGTAATGCAATGAAACCGACCATTTCAATGAAATCAATAATGCAAATGGTCACAAATGCAATGCTCCACCGACCTCAACAATACTGTTTTATTAAAGTATCAATTAATCCGTTATAGCCATATAGTCAGAAATCTTAGATTCCAAAATAATATATCACAATATCAGGCATACCACCGCATCCACTATTTATTAGTAGTAATTTTTGCCACACAAGTTTCATTACCATTCATTTTTATATTAATCTCTTTATCAGTAAAATTATTATTAATAATACTTTCATTACAGCCAGTCCATTCAACAAACTTTGAATTTGAAGAAGAGGGAACAATAGCAAGCAAAGTTACTGTTTCTTCAAGATTATATTTTTTGATACAATATGTTTCTGATACAGTATCACTACTCTTACAAGTATCATTATGAACACCAATTTTTACTTCACCATCGCCTGTACCAATAAATTGAACTTTCAAATCATAAGTGATTTCTTCAGTAGCTGATTTAGTAAAAATTGCTGTACAGTCATCCTTATTTTCATTCATTTTGATTACGTTATTTTTCTCATCACATCCTTCCCATTTTTCAAAGTCATAACCATCATTTGGTTCAGCTTCCAACTTTACAGGAGTATTTTTCGTGTGTTTACTACAACCAGCACCACAATCTGTACCTTTAGGGTCGGTTGTTACTTTACCGCCTTTGTTATCTTTTACTTTAACAGTTAGGGTATATTCAGATTTTGTAGCAGTAAAGGTAGCTGTACAATTCAACTTGTCACTATCCATAGTTACAATAATGTGATTATCATCACCTGTACAACCTTCACTCCAACCTTCAAAAATTGATTTAGCATTTTTAGGGACGGCAAACAAATCTACATGGGTCTCAACTTTGTACTTTTCATCACAATCATTGAAAGTTTCGTTGGTGGTATCATCAGAGGTCCCATTATAACAAGAGATTCCATTAGGATAACTAATAACTTCTCCTTGTCCTGATACTGTTACATTTAGTTTTTTTGTTTCAACTGGATTTCCTTCCGAATTATACACAAAAATAACTTTTTTTCCTCCATCCCCGAAATAAGCATCCATCTCAAGTTCTTTAAAGAGAAGTGTATTCTCAATATTTTTTATGTTTGCTACAGCTTCAATAGATGGTAAATAAAGTTTGCCATGTGGTAATGAAACACAATTTTTAGTTTTATTATCACAGTATTCATCTGGAATAGAGTCTTCAATTTTAGCAATTGGGATAAAACATTTAGATGGGTCACTATTACACTCCTTCTTACCTTCCTCTTTACCCTTTTCTATACCTGCAGAAGTAACAATAGTAATACCACAATTATTCCCTTCATTACACCTTGTATTAACTAACTTCGCAAGTTTGATACTCTGAGTTGCAGTTATTCCACAAAAATCTGCACTTTTAGCACAATAATTGTTTATAGAAGTTTTGATATTATCAGGTACTGGCTGTTGAAATATTTTACAATCAACAGGATTTTCCTTACATTGTCTTTTACCTTCATTTATACCAGTTAGAGTAACCATTATAGTTTCTCCTTCTGGTGTTGTGATAGTTTTATCGGATTTTAACAATCCTTTACAACCTTCAATAGTGGGATCTTCCCTACATTGTTTTTTACCCTCATCTACACCAGCTTGAGTGACCATTATGGTTTCTCCTTCTAGTGTTGTGATAGTTGTATCGGATTTTAACAACCCTTCACAACCTTTAGTAGTGGGGTATTCCCTACATTGTTTTTTACCCTCATCTATACCAGCTTGGGTAATCTGAGGACAAGTATTCTGACCATTACTAAAACCTCTTTCATAGTCTCCTTCTTCACATTTCTTTGGTATATCACATATATCACATTCCTTTTTACCATCAATTTTACCTCTTTCATAATCTCCTTCTTCACAGCTCTTTGGTATAGGACATATATTACATTTCTTTGGTTCGGTACAAATGCCGCACTTATCTTTTTGACCAGCATCATAACCTTTATCAAAACATATTTGGCAATCTCCTGCTGCAAAAATCAACGCACTAAAAAATACAAAAGCAAATACAAAACTCAACTTAATAAAATTCATAATATTAATTTCCAATCAAGAATTAACAATTAAGAGATAAAATATGTAACTTAATCTAATTTTATCTCTTAAAAATAATAATAAACAGCTTAACCATCCTTCCTAGCAAACTCTATCCGATGAACTATATTAGAATCATCATCAAACAAAAAAACTTTAGCATCATAAGCATTAGCTGCATCATAAGCACGTTTATTCTCAACCTGCTCCCATACCCAATATGCAACTGTTAAGGTAGCGATAAGTGCTGATCCAAGTGATTTATTATCAATCAACTTATATTCCACATTTCCACCACTGCCCTTAATAGCACTTAATAACTTATTCAAGCGATTAGGCATTTTTAATGCACTCAAAGTAAGATATTTTGATGTTTCAACTGTAATTTTCTCTGTCTTTAACGACATAGAATCCAGTATATGTTTATCAAAAGCATCAATATCAACAAAGTTAATTCGATCCAAATGTGTAAATTCATTAGAATTCTTTACACTACCAAAACAACCAACAAAGAATAAAACAATTATTAAATAAAACAATTTCACAAAATAAAATTTCATTGTTAAATCTCCACAAGTTATAAAAATTAGACATTATACCGATTAAATTTAATTACTTGATTTTACTACTATTTAATTAAATAGTAATTTCAAATAACTCAATAGGTTACATTAAATTGGTATTAAAGTCTATTATACACCAAACACATACTAAAATAAATCACAATAACAACCACTACTCAAAAATTTCTACATGCAACATTGCAAGACATAGAAAGGCAAAACTGAAATCAAGATAAATCATATTTTAATTCCCTTGGAAGTACAAAACCCTCCACCATAACTCTGTTTCTCACCCAAACCACAAGACAAAGCAACAAACGCCAAAGCTTGACTAGTCTCATCTTCATGAGGTACTATTTTAAACTTGTTACCAAACAACCTAATTTGTTTCTTATTTTTAATAATGAAAATATTTTCCGGTTTTTGATTCATCAGTTCAATTAATTGAATAAAAGTATTTGTTGCTGATATTGGCCTATTATAAACCTGTTGATATTTTTTTGCAACATTATCGTGCAACTGAGTAACTAATTGTACTATATCACCTGATTTCTCACGTGTCCAATAAGTGGGTTTGTTATCAATAGTAACAATCGTTGGAGTAACAGTATACAACTCAGTAACAAAAAATTTCTTGACAGTTTTAACCTTAGTCTCCAGCACCAAAAAATTAGCATTATTGATATTCTTTCTTAATGACTCCACCAAATTATAAATAAAATCTCGATCAACCGCTCGTATAGTCAACGTATAAATCTTATCCTTTTCATACACTCTACCTTGTTCTGGTGGATAAAAACTGTTAAAACAATAAGGTTTAAAATCCAAACTATTATGGACAGCCAAATATCTCTCATCTTGACACATAGAAAAATTTATATATTTAGCAATTATCTCAAAGCTATTTTTAAAAAATATATCTTGTTTAATAAAACATTTACAAGAAAGTTCAAAGTAATTCATAAGGGGGTAGATTCTTTACAATGTTAAAAAAAATAGTAAAATAAGAAAAAATATTACATAAAGATAGTGAATAATCGCAACAATAATAGCACAAAATGAAAAAGAATTAACGTTGCAAGTATACTCTGTTGTTGCAAGGCATGGGGGAGTCGGTGGGACGGAGCTGCTTTAAGTGCGGCGTTGCCCGATGAAACAGGATGTGTCGGGGTAAGTAATAACCTGTTTCGCTGAAAAATTGATTAGTTCACGGAATATGGACGTTCCGGGCATCATGAAATTTCTGCGAAACTCATTAATTTATTTTTATGATATGTTTTTATAAGAATCTTACTATACGCAGGATAGTTTTAATAAAACATTGTTTAAGTTTTTCTAGTATGTTAATCTCATTCATGATGGTTTTCTGATGTGTTTATTTTAGGAATGAAACAAAAATAACTTTTCCATTTAATCATGATATAGCAAGTGAAAAAATAGTAAAAATGATATAATATTGAAAACATCTGACAAGAAACCCAAGCGATGCAAACATATTACCCACGAAACAAACAATGCGTTCTTTCTTCAATACGTTAAATGAAAAAGACCGCCGTCGATATGCTGGAATAGGGGCATTGAAGCTTGGACACGGAGCTATGATATACATAGCAGGTGTACTTGGTAGCCGTAAAATAGTTAAAAAAGGTGCAAGGGAGGTCAGTGGTTTATCTTCGCTGGAAGTACAGGAACGTATTCAATAACTTAAGCGTATTCGGAAACATGGCGAATGTTATTCGTAGGTGGGATGAGTAGCAAACTACTGACAATCCAATTATCAGTAGGATACCAAGAAAAAAGAACATTTGGGTAATTTTTATCGGGAAGAACGACTATATACCCTTGAAGAGTTGCATGCCTTCGAACATGATTTTAAAAGCCATGCAAACGGTATTATCATTCCCAATAGCATTTACGACATGAAGCTCAATACCGGGTATATCCAAATCGGAACTAGTTGTGATACAGGTGAATTTGCTTGTGATAGTTTCCGTCATTGGTGGTACAATTTTGGTATTGTGTGATAGTGGTGGTAGCAATAGTTCTCGCCATTATTTGTTCAAATCTGATCTCCAAGCACTAGCACAGGTCTGACAGCATTCGTTCACATCATTGACAAGGTATATCAAACTAGCAGGAAAGTTGCGGATGACTTCAAAAAAAATATGCTGATTATGTTTGATGACTTTATGCCTCAATGGAATTATCAGGCTATTCCACAATCTTTTTCAAATGGGAAAGTTATTTTAAGTTTCATTCCTTAATTATTTTATCAGAAAATAACCTTCTTTTTCATACTTCTTTAGAATTATTCCAAACACCATTATGAACATGCCAATATTAATATTAATTCTACTATTACCTTCCATAGTTAATGCCCAAGAAACAAAACCAGATGTTTTTCGGGTTGCCATAAAACCTAGCGAACCTTGGGTTATGTATGACGACAAATTACCCCCAAAGAAAAGAAATCCAGTTGGTTTTAGTATTGATTTATGGAAAGGTATAGCTGAAAAACTAGAAGTTAAAACTAAATGGATTTATACTAAAAATGTTTCCGAGCTTTTAACAGTCGTACAAACTAATAAAGCAGAAATTGGTATATCAGCAGTTACTATTCGTAGTGATCGAGAAAAAATTATAAACTTTTCTACTTCAATGTTTGAACTAGGATTGCAAATTATGCTACGAGCTGATATTGGTGTTAGTACGCCATTTAAAGTCTTGAAAGAGGAAGTAGGTAAATTTACCACTGTTCCCAATTTTCTGATTTTTATATTCGCTTTATTTATAGCCATCAACGTCAGATGGTGGGCTGATACTAAGGACACTGGTATTAAACTATTTCCCCAAACTTATTGGCTAGGTGTTAATTCAGCTTTTTGGTGGTCCATAACTATGTTAATTACTTGGGATGCTCCAAGAAATAGAGGTGGATTAGCTAGATTTATTGATCTATGTTGGCATTTTACTGGCCTAGTTGCTATGAGTGTATTGACCGGTATTATTGCGGCAGCTTTGACAATTCAAGCTGTTGGAGGAACTATAAAAAATGAGAAAGATTTACCCGGTAAACGAGTAGCAGCGGTGGCCACTGATGCCCCAAAAGATTATCTTAAAAGTATTGGAGCTATAGTTATTCCAGTTAATACTTTAAATCAAGGTATTAACATGCTGATAAATAAAAAAGTTGAAGCTTTAGTGCATGATGGCCCACGTTTATTATATTTGGCCGAACAGATTAATCAAACTGAGGAAAAAGTTATAGTTTTACCGGCAGTGTTTAACTATCAAAATTATGGTATTGTGCTACCCAATGACAGTAAATATTTAGAAGAAATCAATTTAGAGTTATTAAAATTGCGTGAATCAGATGGATTAGATAGCTTTCATTCAAGGCTGAAAAAGAAGTGGATTCCAGAATTCGAGTAATTTTTTAAAGTTTGTGATCTAATAATAAGCTAGTTCCGGGCATTTGTAGATATTCCAACATATTTTCTGTTGTGCTTCTATAAACATTTCTTTTATTTTTAAATACTGTATCATTCAATAGTAAGGATAAATTTATTGAAATGCCATAGTATAAATGACGTGATGTTTCTTGCATTCCAGTACCGTCAGTTGGTTGATAACCTCTGGTTCCATAACCAACTGCCAGTTCTAAATAGCGAGAAAAAATATTCTGCCGCAAAAAGGGTATGCCACTTGCTTTAACAACAAATAAATAAGTTTGACCTGAATAATCGGCTAGTGGATCATATTCTTTTAATTCTTTGGCATCATCAGAAGGCCAGTATTTTAATCGGAAGTCAAATAATTCATCCCATTGTGGATAACTTTCTAAAAATACTCCCATACCGATACCAGATAAATTCATGATCACATCTTCGGTACTAAAACCATATTCATCAGTTAAACCATCCATGATTTCAACTCCGACTGACAAAGTGGCAGAAGTTAAACCTGCTAATTTGGCCGCTTGTTTACTGCCGTGTCCAGCCCACTCAAAACCTTTTTTAAGTAATCTAGTGCTTACATAAAAAGAATAACCATGTCCTAACTTATCAGCTCCACCATTTGGAGTATCTGCATCAAACCAACCCTCATGCCTTACTTTAAATGTTGTTGAACTATCATCCCACCATGCGGTAGCTCCATACAATGCTGTACCTAAAGCTACACTGGAAATTAATAAATTAGTACGAGTTGATTTGAGATCATTATTTTTTGAATTATATTTGGAAATTGGAGAAATAATTTCGGCATTTGCATATGTTGAAACAGACATACAAATTATTATCAAATATTTCTTCATATATTACCAACATTTATCGTTTGGTTGTCCCGTATTATCTGTAGCAGTTTTCTGACCAACATGGTTTATGGTAAAAATAATACAGTTTGTATCTTCTGTTTGTGAACCAGTGGCTGTTGCAGTCAATGTATATGTAGCATTAGTACCAATCAAATTAAGCTGATAATAACCATTAATTAAATCTAGATTAGGATTTATAGATACAAAATTTCCACCATCTCTTGCAAAACCAGCTTGTGCAGCATTCAACTCATTTTCAGTGAAATTTGTGGCATAACGATTGTTTTCAACAAAAAAATTTTCTTGTAGTTGAGATAATTCCATCAAAGATGATTTTGCTTCAATACGGTTACTGGTTAACACATTCTGCCTGTAATAAGGATAAGCTACAATAGTTAAAATGCCGATGATCACAACCACAACCATCATTTCAATCAATGAAAAACCTTTATTTTTCATCATATATCTATTCCTAAGAAAATTGTTTTGGTAGACCTACCTTAAAATTTGACAGGTCTTGTTAATATATAAAATTCGAATAATCTTAAATAAATCAATATTAAACCAGATAAATTTTTATAACTTTTCTCAATTTTGTGAAGTACAAATACCCACCACTCCCCTCTTAAGCGAGTCACTGCCATTTGCGTTAAGCAGGGCGAACACATAGGTTCACCCCTGTATAATATTGATTCGGTTACACTCCTCTTAAACTTAAGAAAAAGATGAGAGAGGTATACGAGAAACACCATATAGTTTTTCAGATAAATAACTTCACAAAACCTGACAGGTCTTCGAGATATGTCAGGTTTGCCTATGGAAAATATTTTTCTGAAAGTCTATAGCAATTAACAAATTTTCGAGTGAGTATTATATTATTTTTGCAGCCAAAATACTCGAGCTGGTGGTACTGGTCTTCTAACTGCTGTTTCTTGACCGGCCAACACCACTTCTTCTGAAGTATCTGTGTACATAACGATAGGATCAAAAGCCAAAGTAGAAACATCTATCGAACGATCAGATGAACCATCGCCACGTTGCTTTTCATCGAATGTAGCTTCTTCGCCTTCTCCATTTTTTTCAAAAGATGGACCACCATCTAGTAGGTTAATAGCATAAAAACGACTAGTACCAGGATTAAATTTACCACAACTACCATCAACAGTTTTAGCACTTGAAAAAGATGGCGGAACATAAGTGATAAAAAACACTTCATTATCAACCACTACTGGTCTACCTAAGCCTTTTTCTCCTATCCACTCGTCACTAGATTCCTGTAAACTAAAATACCAACCATCTTTATCAGTATCTTTTAAATTAACTATATCAGAATCCCAATCAGTAACATCAGCTAAGTTACCCAATGAAATTGGTTTTGTAAAATCAAAATTTATTTCGTTGTCAAGAATAGCATAAAATTGGTCATGTGCATAGTACTGACTACCTGAACCAGTCCCAAGAGCTAAAGGGTTAGGACGAGCACCAGTAACTGCTGTTAAGACATTTTTGCCATCTAAACGAGCTAAGGCTGGTGGATAAAAAAAGCTACGTTTATTAGGATGATTAGCAGTAGCTAACCTAGCCATAACACCAGCTTTCTTAGGATCAGAATCATCTTTGTTTAAATCAATTCGCCATAATTGACCACCAATATCACCAACGTAAATTCGATCTGTAATTTTATATTTATCGCCATCAATATCTTGCAATAATACATCAGAAGGAATCGCATATTTCATATCTGGCAATTCTAAATTTGCACCACTACCAATACCACCAGCCCACCATAAAAGTTCGCCTGTTTCAGGGTCTACCATATAAATAGCATTGCCCATACCAACTTCTTTAGTTGGATTAAATGTACTTTCTGATTCTACAATAGTATCATAACCACCAGCAAATACTACCACTCTACACCATGCGTAATTACAGTAACTCGAATTAACCTCTGTTATCAAAGGAGCAGACCAAGTTTGTCCTAATTTGGTAAAATCACCTTTACCGCCTTCAATAGTCCACATGAGGTCTGGTGTTCCATCTTTATCACTTACATCAAAAGCATAAATATTTCTACCTCCACGTCGCATACTAGCAAACATAGTAGCGAAATTACCTCTTTCTGGAATAATTTGCCCATCACTTGTATTAATAAAAAAAGTAGGAGTGGCATCAACACCATAAGCATGTTGATCACCTATTTGGTCTCTCATACCTAGTTGCTTATCTAATAGAATTTGTGGTAGAAATGACCATTTTTCTTTACCATTAGCAACATCTGCCATTCTTATCAAACCATCATTAGTACCAACAAATAATCGACTTTCTTCTTTTACTTCACTGCTCTCCTCACTTTCTTCACCTTCTTCTTTTGTTCCAGTGTAAAGAATTATTCTAGGAGTACTATGCAGTGGATCAGAAAACGCCCAACGATCACCTTCACCAATCCTTATATCATTTTGTGGTTCTGGGTCTTCTGTATCATCTACAGGTTGCTCTGTTTCTGTGGATTGATCAACAGTAGATGAACCTTCACCTTCAGTGACGTTTTTACCAAGAATCCATTTTATTAATTTGTTGGCTTCTGCTTCTTTGATTGCTTTTTCTTCTTCAGGTGATTCAGCTTCTTCTGAAGCTTCATAATTTAATAATAGCTTATCAACTAATTTTTCATCAGGAGAACCGGGAGTCACAGATTCAAAATTTTGTATCTGATGAAGAGTATTAAAGTAAGTGTAAACTTTTCTATTTCCACTAACCAATTCTTCACCAAGACCACCAGCAGTAACGTTACCACCATCTTCATCATCACTCCAAAGACTTGTAGTTCCATCAGCAATATGACCTTCACTGGTAGCTTCAGCCCCATATTTGTCTTTTAAACTACCGTTTATATACTTATACCTTTTAATGTTACCATGCCAACGAGGTTCTGGCCCAGGTCTAAATACAGAATAATAAACATCATTTTTATGCCTTAGCTGATTGAGATTATTAACCGATATACTAGGAGCAGCAAATGAACTGTTGGTTGTTGTTGCTTGGGCACTGATACTTGAAAAAGCAGTTGATAATTCTTCAACAGTTCCGGCTAAATAAAAATTCCGACCACTGCATTCACTATAATTACCAGTTCCCGGGGAGGCTAATCGACACAGATAGTCAACTGCTTTTATGTTATCTACAGTTTCATCTACATCTTTAATATTTTTACCTATTCTTGACCCAAGTTTAGATTTGCCTATATACCTTCCTTTCTTGCCGATAGTACTAATTGTTGTACTAAATTCAGTTGTATCAAAATATTCTCCTAGTTTTGGTCCAGCAACATAAGTACCATCTACTAAATATCTTCCTAACCAAGCCGTCCCTAACTGAAAACCAATAGTATGGACAATAATATTTTTTTTCGATGCTAAATAATCAGCCAAATCAATACCACATAATTCATCCTCAGAAATTTGAATAGTTTTATCGCCCAATGTAAAGGTATCGACACAAGTATTTGATAATAAGCTTTCAACATCAGATTTTTGCTTGCGAGCGTTCTCATCATTTACATTAGCTCTACCATCCGTTAGCAATACAATATGACTACTTTGACAACTACTAGTCGATTGGTTAGGAGGAGTATACTTTGCTGAACTGGAAACAATCTCTTCACCAGCACACTCTACCGCATAAGGATTCATGTTAATATTACAACCGTCTGGAACATTATTTTCACTGTTATGTGTTGCTGGATGACTAACTAGGTGAAAAGATTCATTGTTACGAGTTCTACCATTAACAACATTTTTACCTAAATAATACTGGGCTGATTCAAACAATGCTCCTACAATAGGGGTAGTACTGTTAGGAATTCGCATTCTTTTAACCAAAGTTTGCAAACGTCTACGCACTGTTACAATATCGCCTTGTCCATCTTCCCCTAATTTTCCTTTAATCTGAATACGAAAACTAGCACCAAGTGATTGATTTTCATCAAAAGAAATTACATCCCGTCGACCGGAACCTTTGATAAGTAAAATTATATCATTGTAAGCTTTCCACTCTGGCTGATCAACTATTTCTTGAATTATGCTAGAAAGATTAGGTGTTCTATAAACTCTGCCTTTTTTCCAAATACCAGGTTTCCACTCAACAGTAGTAGTCGAACTTCTGCTACTTAGGTTAAAATCTTCAGAAGAAAATTCTTGTGGGTCGGTAGATAACTCACCATACACTTGAAAGGTAGCATCGTTATCCATATCTTTCTTAGAAGTTAGCATTAAATTAGCTCCAACAACTTCAGCACCATTACCGATTGGAAGCTCTCTAAAACGGAACCCAACTAAACGTGATTCACCATCACGTACACCTACTTCTAATTCTGGACTGGCTAAAAATACCAAACCATCTTCACTACCACTTATTTTTTCTTCTGCATCATCAAATCGTTCTGAAACTTTAGAATAGTAAGTTTGATTCACACAGCCACCACCAGGTTTAATATTTTCTGTATCAAATCTCACTCGTAGTTCTGGAGCATGTCCTGGCATATAGTCAAATGATGAAGCTTTACGAATTGAAGTTAAATCATCTGAAGAAATAACAAATGTCAAATTACCACTACACCAATCACTACCATCAACAACTTCCTGTATAACATCTTTCAGTTCAGGACTTTCATAAGATAATCCATTATTCCAACTGTTTGGTGACCAGTCAACTGAAGCATTAGTTAATGTACGGTTGCTTATGTTAAATGGCTCTTCGGTAAACATTTCAGAGCTACCTGCCTCGGCTTGAATAGTCATATTTGCACTTGTACTTGTATCCTCTGAACTAGTAAAAACTAAATAAGCACTTTCAACTTTAGCACCACGCGGAATATCAATGGCTTCAAATCGTAAGCCTATCTTTTGTTTCTCAGCTATATCTTCCTTAAAAGCAATTTCATAAGTCACTTCTAATTTAGGAAGAGTTGTATTATTCGTAGTTGTATCAGTGTATGAGTCAATATCTCCTCCCATATTACTATCGGGATCGGTTGGTGCAACAATCCTTCTAAATCCAACGGAATCTGGTAGACTTTCATCTGCGTTTCTATTATTAGCATTGGTCTCAAATAAAAATACCACACTACTTTCTCTTTTCCAATCATTTCGTGCGACTATTTTTTGTAAAATAGAACTTAGATCGGGAGTAGTAAACTTGATACAATCAGAATCAGTCACCATACCATTTTCATCCATAGTACAATATCCACTTGGTGCATCTCCGTCACCTTCCCAAATAGTTTTTAAACCACTAGGTGGGCTTCCCGTACCATCCCAACTTGTATCTTCTGCCATAACAGATGGTAATGGTGGAACATTATTCCATTCTATTGATGAATCGACTCTATTACGCACTGGGCATGTTGAACATAGATTTGGCTCTGCTAACAATCCATTATTTTTGCTAGAAAAATCTCTAGGATTAATTGTATTTTCAGCATGTATAAATAAATTTAAATTTTTCCTACCAGTTGTAGTTGATTCAATACCATTTTGATGGGTAAAAGTAATTTTAGCACTAGTAATTTCGGCATCTTTTGGAACATCTAATTCTGGAAAACGCACCCCAACTATAGCTTCGTTTTTGTATTTACAATCTGTTCCTATTGTTCCTGGTCCTCCTTCACACCTTCTACCCAACTGAATTTTTGCATTATATAAATTATCTCTCCAAGTATCAGGTGAATCACCATCTTTCCTTTGAAATTTTAAATCATTAAGTTCTTTAGCTATAGAAGCTGGACTTCCACCTTTTTCCCAAGTTATACGAATTTTAGGAGGAACTTTATCAAAAGTATCTGCGGAATAAAAACTTCTACTTTTGTTCATATCAGTTGCTGGAGAAGTACCATCTCTCTTAAATAATAAAACTAAACTGTTATGTGGATGGTGTTGATCAGTCCCATCATTCCAACCATCACGGTCTATAATTGCTTGAACAATATCTTTAATACTAGGACTATTAAATATTTGTCCAGTCCCTAAAGCATCTACTTTATTCCAAAGGACTTTTATAACTGTATCACTATCATCCTCAATATAGGAAAAATTTGGTGTAGTATAGCCGGTACCACTAAGATAACCATCGGTAGTTCCATTTGAACATGTACCTGCATCTACACCATTTTGAAAACATGAATGTCCAAGATGAACTCCTGAAGGGTCTTTAAGATATAAACCATCATTAGCAGCACCATAAATAGCAACATTAAAATCGGTAATCTCTCCATATGAATCAGCACTAACAAACATAATATCTGCTTCCAAGACTTTACTGCCGGGAGGAATGTTAATGGCATCAAATCGTAGAGCAACTATATTATTAGTGTTTGCTTGTAAGGGGGGGATAACACTTGATGGTCTGGTTCCTAAATATAAAATATCACTACCACTATAGAAGGTATGATCACTATTTAAAAATTCCTCTGCATCATTTTGTTTATCAGAAACAAAACTTTGAGTAGTAACAGTTCTATCATTGACTTGTTCACCACCATAACTAATAACTTCATTTTGTTTAGTAGCCATATCTAAGTCAGTTTCATATAAAAACATTTCACCAGATTTTTCAAATTGTTCAGCATCATCTGAATCTTGAATGATAGAAGCAGTTATATCTCCAATACTATCTTGTTCTTCACCTTTCAGTTCACTAACGTCTTTATCAATAAATTCAACCGGAAATATAATTGGAGCATTAACCGGTGGCTGATTTCTTATAAGTGCTGCAAAACGCCCTAATCCCACGTTAACGTTAGTTGCATTGTCTAGCATTAAATCCAATGCTTCTTTTAATACATCTATACGACGTTGACCGGAAGGGTTACCATCTTTGTCTGTAATTGTTAGATTCATACTACCAGAATTATCTAGCATAAATAAGATGTTAGAACCTTCACTTGTACTTACTACTTCAGTTTTACGAGAATAAATTTCGGTATCATCTGCAAAGCTAGAGATGGATAATCCGGGTAATATGACTATTAATATAGAAATTAATAAGGTACGTAAGTTAATCATGATATATTCTCCATTAAAAAATTTGTTTATTCAGAAACACCGTTAACTATATTTGAAAATATCTTGGCACAATAAGTAGGTAAAGCTATTCCATCTTCAGTTTCCCCACAATCTCCAGGAACAGTATCAAGAGGTGTGCAAGAAGAGTCATTAACACAATCATTAAAGTTTGTAAAAAAAGTTTGACAAGTAGGGACAGAAGCATTAAGACATCTTTGTAATTCATCACTTTGTTCACCAGTCCCTGTAGCCCCCTTAAATGACCAACCTTCAACTAACTGTACTTGATGACCTGTACAATTTTTTCCATTAACACAACCAGTACGACCAGTACTTTCTATTATAAAAAAATTTTTTGATGTTTCTGGTATAACTACTTTTTTAACTCGCAAACTAGCAGCAGCATCATTGTCAAATTGTAAGCCAGCAGTGGTTAAATGTTCTGAAATCACTGGTTCTGTCACACTCCATTCATCTTTTGGAAAATCTTGCAAATTTTCAAAATCATTCTCAATTCCTTTAAAAACATAATGATGATATGCTTGATCAATACCAGCATTTGCTGCTTGAAAAGCTGTATGATCTTCTTGAATATTGGCTGCCATTCTGGTTTCTAACTTAGTTGAGTCCAAAGCACTTATACCCAATAAAGTTAATACTATTAGCAACACCAAAGACATGAGTAATACAGCACCTTGTTGCTGTATATGATTAATTTTCATAATGTTATACCTATTATATGTTTAAGGAGTATATGGAAAAACCCCATTTCTAACTCCAACAGTTGTGGTAAATAAGCGATGACAATAGCCTTCTTCATATTCTTTATTATCTTCTAACGGTTGATATGAACCGTCTTCACATATATTACAATCTAAGTCCACATCAAGAAAAAATTTTTTGTTAAACGGGCATTTTACCCCTCGTTTTTTAGCAGTCCTCATTAATATGGTTAAACGTACACTGGCCACATCGGCATTATTTGTTCCTTGAGCCGGAGGTATATTATTATATATATTGGGAATTCCATTTCCACTAGTGTCAATTCCATACCTTATTTGCATATTTTGTACTCCTTCAACAAACAATTCCTGAGTTATTGGATCACCTGAATCACCATGACCTATAGTTTTATATAAGCCAAATTCACCGTTATCATCTGCTCTAACTTCATACATAACAGTACTTTTATTTATATTTGGTACTCCACCGTCCATAAAAATATCAATAGGAGTTTGGTAAACCATTTCTGGTGTCCGGTCAAGCGTTATAATATTATCAACTTGTGTTGCATTATAATAGTCAGTATTAGCACAATCACGCATCCCAACGCCCCAATTAACTCCTAAATTATCAATTAAAGCATTACTACTAGCAGTCAAACTTATAGTATTTGCAATTACCAAAAACTGTGCTTCATCATCCGGAGTTAAGATAAGTTCTTGTTGAACAGATTTATCAATCTTAAAAACTAATCTATCACTTGGTGGATAAGTATCTGAATCAGTACCAGGAATATCATCATCATTAATCGAAACATTAATTCCAAGGTCAGCCGTGTTGTCAAGAAATGGTTTATCAAGATTCTCAATATCAGCAGAATCTAAACAACCTTCGTAACCAATTACCCTTAACTCATCAATTAATTCATTCATAACAAATCTGGCATTAGATTGTAAATCAGATAGACCACTTTGCAGAGTATAAGTACGCTTACTCATATTAAAAATTGAGACTACTCCAGCTAACAAAATAGTACTGATGGCTAATGCAACCATTATTTCAACTAAACTGAACCCATGTAATTTTTTCATATTCTATCCTCACCTTATTTGAAGTGCTATATTTGAGGTGCTATGTGATGCCAAACTTGTTCTTCGCTTCCATCTATATCACAACCTGTTTTACTTGTATCAAGTATATTTTTCCAACAAATTCTGACTGTATATTCATTAATAACAGGGTTCCATTCAATAATAGCTTCTGCTTCTGGTAAAGTATTTCTCAAAAGAAAACACCAATTGTTTAAATCATAATCTTTTAAAGCGTCAGTAGTACATGAACTAGTATCGCAAGCAGTTGACAAATTGTCTACATTTGGACAAGTATTTAGATTTAGTCCATAAGCTCCTTCAGCAGCTTGTTGAAAATTGACTTGCATTCTATCCATTATGTCATCAGCTAAAAAAGTAGCTTGACTTCTATAATATGAAACAAAGGTAATCTGTTGTCCGCGCATCTGTAAGGATGCCACACCTAAAAGTCCTATAGAAACAATTAATAAAGCAACTAGTATTTCCATTAAAGTAAAACCTTGGTTGTTTTTAAACATGATATTTAATCCTTATTAATTACAATTAAAATTATCAGTGACAGCTCGTCCACTCCGTCTGACGGTTATTTGCCGACCTTTAGGATAATCAGCATTACATATATTAAATGTTATTGTGCTTTGTAAATAACCTCGACTCGTATATCTAAATTTAGGAAGAGGGTTTGTAACCTTTATACTGTCTCCTTTAAATTCAAATATTCTCAGCAATGTGTCATTACTAGCATCAACAATTTCCCAACCATTAGACCAATCATCGTCAATTTGCTGAATTTGTATAATTCTGTTGGCATTTATAATCGCCTCACTTCTTGCATAATTAATTGCATGAATTAACTGATTATTTTTTGTTACTATACGATTATTAATTAATAATGAACGTACATTTGGTATAGCAAACATAGTTAAAATAATAATTAATACAACTACTACTACTAATTCGATTAATGTAAAAGCAGTTTGATTTTTCATATTATTTTTTTAATTCTGATTCTGAATTTACTTAAATTATAATGGTTATTTAAAGTTTTGTCATCAATGAATATGATAAATGGTAGGTTCTTTCTGGTAAATGGCATAATTAACTGATGTTACGTAAAGAAAGATAAATATTAGTTAAGAATTGTAGCTGTGTTCTTTTGTTGAGAGAGTATTTGTGAGTTAGCTCTTAATTTGCACAAATTTTAATACAACCAACCATCCAACTTTTTATGTACTTCTTCCACACCAGTGCGTTTTAAAGCAGAAAATAACTGTACACTTATATCACCGGATAAACTAGTTAAATGTTTGGTTACTTGTTGTAATATCGCACTACTTTTACCACGACTTAATTTATCTGCTTTAGTCAATAATATATGTCCCGGCATATCAAAAGCACAGCACCATTTAAGCATTTGTTGATCAAACTCAGTTAATGGATGTCTGACATCCATCATCAAAATTACCCCTTTTAAACTATGGCGTTTTTGTAAATAATCGGCTAAAAAATTTTGCCATTTCTCCTTAACAGATTTTGGTACTTTAGCAAATCCATAGCCGGGTAAATCAACTAAATAGTGTTTTTCATCTAATTGAAAAAAATTTATTTGTTGAGTACGTCCCGGAGTTTTACTGGTACGAGCAAGACTTTTTTGATCAGTTATAACATTAATTGCACTTGATTTACCAGCATTAGAACGTCCAGCAAAAGCTACTTCAAACCCATTATCTGCCGGAAGCTGTGAAATTTTATTAGCACTTAGTAAAAAATTGGCTTGTCGATATAATGACTTCATATAATTAACCGCCCGGATATTGGCCGAACGGTATTAAAATTAATTAAAATTCGCCGTGTGAGGCACTTTCCATAATAGCAACAATAGTATCTCTCACTTTAATAGCACCAGCTTTTAATTTTGGAGGCAATTCTTTACCACCATAAATCATTAAATCAAGATTCATAGAATATAACCATAATTTACCTTGTTTATCTTCAACTACGGAGATACGACAAGGCATAAAAGCTGTATAAGCATCGTTATAATCAGCCATCTGCACTCCAACCCCTACATCACAAAAAGATAAAAAACTAACATGGCGATAAGGATTGCCAGTAACAGCTTCTACTTGTTTGTAAAATGGCGATTCGCCTACAAACAAGAAATTACGATCAGTAGCTAAACTTTTTAATGAATCTTTAACATCTTCAACTGATACATCTTCATCGACTGGAAATTTCCATACCATTGCATCACCAGGGTCTTTATTTTCCATAAATTTTTTGGCAAAATCTGCATAGGTTTCCATCGCTTTAGGGTCTAATTCTGACATTAAATTTTTAACATCATTAATACTCATACCAGCTTCTAACAACATCCCGTTGATTTTACTATATCCAACACCAATTCCAATAATGGTAATTAAACCAACAATTGCTAAAATATTTACAATAAATCTCATTAAATAAATCTCCTTTAATATAAAAAATAGTTTAAAATTAAATAGTTTAAACTTGTTTCAACAGTCAAAACGTTAATTACATGGATATTTAATCAAAAGATATTATAATATCACAGGGTTCATAATATCAAACTTAAATTAGAATTTGTATATGATTGTTAAAATAAGATTCATCATTTTTTTTGATAAATATGATTTTTAATAATTTAAATACAAACAATACACATATGCCAAAATATAGTTTTGAAGATTATAATGAACATAATGTATTAAAAATACCATCATTATTGATATTACTTAATTTATATTTACTTAAATATATCATTATTTTTATCTTGCCGATGATTTCAAAAATATCGGCAATAAAAGCATTTGCTCATGACCATTTTACTGTTATCTTACTATTACCGGCCATTCCTGCTTTTTTAGTATTAGTTAGCATGATACTACGAGTTCCAGAAAGTCGTTATCTAAAAATAGTTAAACAGATTTGGGGAATGGGTCGTTGGCTATTGTTGTCAAGTGCAATACTGGAAATTATTATTATCAGTGTGTATTTACTATTAGATATTAAACAATTTGGTCAAACGTTGTTAATTTTTCTCTATCTTGATTTTATGGCAATTATTTTTTTATTAAAATCACAACGATTACGAGATGTTTTTGCTGAATTTCCAACCAAGGAAATAAATTCCTAAGACAATTTTACAAAAATTATTGCATTCTTTTATTTATTTTTGTTATCATATCTTAAGATATATAAGTTAGTATTGAGATTATTATTTGGTATATCATTAAGATACATAAAAAACTTTATGTTATAAACCAATAATTATATTTAGATACTTATTTTTTTTAACCAAAGGAAACTTTTTATGTACATGAAGCGAACTTTGTCACTAATTTTTGGTACTATATTTATACTATTTAGTGGCGTAGCTTTTGCGGATAAAGCAGAAGATGCTGCAGCCAAGAAAGCAGTTAATGATGATTGTATTGGTTGTCATATCAATGTCAATCCCGGTATTGTTAAGCAATATCTCAATAGCCCTATGGCTAATCCTAAATCAAAGGTAGATACTGTTGGTTGTACAGATTGTCATAGCGATGGGCATAAAACGGCTGAGGACTATGAAAAAGCCTCAATGCCTACCCCAGAAACTTGCGGAGAATGTCACGAAGATCAAGTTGATCAATTGCGTGAAGGTAAACATAATCTAGCTTGGGTGGGAATGAAATCTCAAGTGGCTTGGCATGGTCAACCCGGTTCTATTGTTGAAGAAGGATATCGTGGTTGTTCTGGCTGTCATAAGATTGGTCAAAAAGACCTTATCGTTGAAGGAGAAGGTTTAGAAAGTAGCCTAGTTGTTGATGAAAACCATAAAGAATCTGCTAAATATCGTTATGGTAATGCTCAATGTGATGCTTGTCATACTCGCCATAGTTTCACGAAAGCAGAAGCCAGCGATCCAAGAGCTTGTTCTAATTGTCATATGGGATTTGACCATCCACAGTGGGAAATGTTCATGTCTTCCAAACATGGTATTATTTGGGATATTGAAGGTAATAAAAACGATAAAGGTAGAGCTCCAACTTGCCAAAAATGTCATATGAATGAAGGCAATCATACAGTTAAAACTTCATGGGGTTTCTTAGGTTTACGAGTCCCAAGCGAACATAATGTTAGAGCTTTAATTGGTGCTGCTCCTGAATTAAAAGAGCCTTTGACCAAACTTGCTGACACTTTAAAATCGGCTGGTTTTACTGGTAATTTTAATGATGTTGATGATGATCCTGAATGGGTATTGGATCGTGCCACTATTTTACAGGCTGCTGGAGTGTTGGATGCGAATTTACAACCAACTGAGCGTTTTGTTGAAATTGTGTTACTTGGTCAAGCAGCTCGTGGTGTTGAAGAATTTAATGAGTTGCGTGCTAACATGAAGGAAATTTGTAGTGAATGTCATACTAAAGGTTTTATTGATAGTCACTTTAAAGCTTCAGATGCAATTATAAAATCTGCTGACCATGAATTTGCTAAGGCTATCAGGGCTGTACAAGGTTTGTACAAAGATGGTTTCTTGCAAAAACCAGAAAATTGGAAATATGCTCCTGATTTACTTCAATATTATGATGCCAAGAGTAAAGTTGAGCAAGAGCTTTATTTAATAATGTTGGAATATCGGCAACGAACTTTCCAAGGTGCATTCCATGCAAGTAATGATTATATGCACTGGTATGGTTGGGCTCCTTTGAAAACTGCGGTTAATACTATCTTGGAAGAATCTAAAAAGATGCGAGAAAAAAAATCTTCTTCTATTAATATGAAATTCTAAGTTTTTTGTATCTCCTCTTTCAATCACTGGAAGAGGAGAAATTTCTATACAAATTTAGTTCTCATTCTGAGCCTCCAATTCCTGCTCATCTGGCCTTGTATACCATTTTAGATTTAAATAATACCATGTCTTAATTAAAAAACTTGATAGTCAAGTATCAAAGAATTTATAGTTCACACTATCATCACGTTTTGCTGCATACATAGCCATATCAGACAGTTTTAATATTTTATTACTATCTGATGAATTATCAGGCGAAATTGATATGCCGATACTTAGTGATATCGTGATTGTGTGATCCTGAAAAACAAATGGCTTTGAAAATGTTTTCAGAATATTTTCTACGACTAAATTTGCATGTGTTACTTGGGTCAAATTTTTTATAATCACAACAAACTCATCACCTCCTAGGCGATACACAGCGTCATCATTTCGAATGGAATTTTTAAGGCGTTTTGATGTTTCTTCTAGAACTGCATCGCCTACATCATGTCCAAGAGAATCATTCAATTTTTTAAACTTATTTAGGTCTATAAACAGCACTGCTAATTTTTGATTTTCATTTAATGCACGAATCGATTCATCAATTTCTGCTTCTAATCCAGCTCTGTTCTTTAATCCTGTCAGGGCATCATGGCTAGCCTCATAGCTCAACGCTTTTGTTTTAGCACGGACCGTTTCACTCATTCGATAGAAACGTGAGAGTAAATACCCCATTTCATCATTAGGTAAAATATCTGAAATATCTTGTTTTTCACCTTTTTCCATTTTATCGGTGCCGTTAATCAACATCTCGAGAGGCTGATAGAGTTTATTTTTTATGAATACACCGGTAAATATCGACATAAAAATAAAAAACAGGAGCTCAAATCCAACCATCGCTGCTATATATGCACGACTCTCTTTAAATTCCCCTTTTCTTTGTTCCAGAAGTAGCAATTCTTCATTTTTAAAAGAAAAAATCTCAAGTCTTATCGTATCCATGTATTTCTTGCCTGTATTGTTCTTTACTATAGCGGCTGCTTTTAAGAGAGAGTCTTCAGTATTTTGTTGTGTCAAATCTATCGTATGTGCCAACTCGTCAAACTTTTTCTTAATTAAAGCATTTATATTTTTCAAACGTTTTTGCTGATTTTTATTGTCTAATGTTAGTCTAAGGAGTGTGTTGAGATGATTTTTTGATTTTGACACACCGATGTGGTACGGTTCCAGATACTCTGAATCTTGAGTTAAAAGATAGCCTCTTTGTCCAGTTTCTGCATCAGTCATTGCACCCAGCAACCGCTCCGATTCAGTTAGAACTTCATGCGTATGAAGTACCCAGGTGAGCTTTTCTTCACCATAGCTATCCAATATAAAAGTAAATATGGTATTGCCAATAGCAGCAAGAAAAAGTACAGTTAGTAGAAATCCTAATTTAAAACGAATGCTCATATTAATTTTCCCATCATATAATGTCTGTTTAAATTCTACATAATGGTCAGTTTCACTATTTCAATCCAAAAAGTATTTATTTATATGCTTCATTACATCCAACTTAACTAATTGTAAGGTGTGTTGAGGAACGAAGTACATCAAGTATAACTATAAATTTGATTTATCAACAGAATCAGTTATAGTCAGTTAAAAATTAATTTTACTCTGACCTAAATTCGCATAAAATCTTGAGTACTACATCGGTTTTCTATTTTTCAGAATACCATCTAATACCTGTGTTGTTTCAAAAACACTTCCTGTCTTTATGTGGATGGTAGATGTATCCGAATTCGCAAAAACAATCCCAGCCCCAATTACTCGATATCAGCTTCGTCTCCCTATATCTAGCAATAATATATCAATATATAACTAATTTTAATAATTTAAAAATAGTGAAGCACACCTTCATAGTAAAATTTATTTGTTTTATCAATATATTATATAAATAATATATATTAATATAGTATTTTTCTAGTAGATGTTATACAATCAACTTGCTATTCATCAAATATTTAATAATTTATTTTATGTAACCTATTAAGTAAATTCTATAGTTACAAATACACAATTGGTGCAATTCTCTTTATTCATTTTATATACTTTGCAAAAAAAACATTAAATATATAAATTATTTAAGTTAAAAATAATTATGCAACGTCGTTATTTTCTATTAAGTTTGATGGGATTAGGTGGTGGAGCTTTTGGTTTAAGTTCGCTACATTGGCCAGACGGTCATAAATTATTTAATGCTTGCAAAGGTAAGTTACCTAAACATCTAGCCCAACATGAAGTTATACTATCAGCTTTCCACGATATAGATACAACTCAAGTTTGGGACGGACATGTCCATTTAGTTGGTTTGGGAGATACTGATAGTGGTATTTGGGTTAATCCAAGTTCTTTGAGTTTACTGGATATTAAACAATATGGTCAATTTCGTTTTTATCTTAATGCCAGTTGTCCAACTCCAAAGTTACCAGTAGATGTTGGATTTATTGAACGCTTAAAAAGCTTACAGTGGGGACGTGGTATCAAATTTGTTTTATTGGCATTTGACTATACTTATAATGAACATGGTAAGCGTTTAACTGAAAAAACTGCTTTTTACGCTCCTAATAGTTATGCAGCTAAAATTCACCAACAATTTCCGCATACTTTTGAATGGCTTGCTTCTATCCATCCCTATCGCAAAGATTGTGTTGAGGCTTTAGAAGCTGCTTTTATAAAAGGTGCAAGAGGAGTTAAATGGTTGCCACCTGCGATGGGAATGAACCCAGCTTCACCATTATGTGATCGCTTTTATAAAGCAATGGCACATTGGGATATTCCATTACTATGTCACAGTGGTGATGAAAAAGCGGTACATGGTACTAATACTCAGACTTATGGCAATCCTCTTAATTTACGTAGAGCTTTAGAACATGGAGTTAAAGTAATAATTGCTCACTGTGGTTCTCTTGGTAAAAATATTGACACAGACAAGGGTAAAAATGGCCCACTAGTTAGTAATTTTGATTTATTTACCCGTTTGATGGATGAAGGGAATAATAACCTATTCGGAGATATATCTGCTATAACTCAAACAGATCGAGTTTTTGCTCTTAAAACCTTGATTAAACGCACTGATTGGCATTCACGTCTGTTATATGCTTCAGATTATCCATTACCGGGAATAATTCCATTGGTTTCTTTACGACAATTACAAAATCAACATTACATTACCGAACAACAAGCAAATATTTTAGAACAGGTGCGACATTATAATCCTCTATTATTCGATTTTGTTCTCAAACGTCATTTAAAAGTTGATAAACAAGGTTTTAATAAGACAGTTTTTCATACTCGTTCTTTATGGACAGGAACAAGAATTATGAATTAACTTGAATTATATGTATAAATCCGTTATTGTGGTCAATAATTAATGGTCACAATTATTTACTTGAAATAATATTTTATATAGTAATCAATTTTGCTTATTTTGGAAAATATTAATCTCAACTTCCATCATTGTAAATTTAAATCCCTTCTATAAACTTAGGAGAATCATATAGATGTCTATTAAACACCCAGTTGTTTCTATAACTGGTTCATCTGGAGCTGGAACTACTACAGTTAAAAAAGCTTTTGAAGATATTTTTCGGCGGGGCAGATACAAAGCTGCCATTGTTGAAGGTGACAGTTTTCATCGTTATGACCGAGCTGGTATGAAAGAGGCAGTTATAATGGCTGAAAAAGAAGGCAGAGACCTAAGTCACTTTGGTCCAGAAGCTAATTTATTTGATAAGTTAGAAGATTTATTTCATCGTTATTCAGAAACCGGTGGCGGACAAACTCGTAAATATTTACATAACGAGGAAGAAGCCGAACCGTATGGACAAGAACCAGGTACTTTTACTCCATGGGAGGATATTCCATCTGATACCAACATGTTGTTTTATGAAGGTTTACATGGTGGAGTTGTTACCTCAGATGCAAATGTAGCTCAATGGGTAGATTTGTTAGTTGGGGTTGTACCAAGTGTTAATTTGGAATGGATCCAAAAAATTAGACGTGATGTTGATGAACGTGGTTATTCGGCAGAAGCAGTTACTCATACTATTCTACGCCGTATGCCTGACTATGTGAAATATATAACACCTCAATTTACTCATAGTCATATCAACTTCCAACGAGTACCATTGGTTGATACTTCTAACCCATTTATTGCCCGTGATATTCCGTCAGCAGATGAAAGTTTGGTGGTCATTAGATTTAATAAATATCGAGATCAGGATTATGCTTATTTATTAACTATGATCCATGATTCATTTATGGCTCGTCCAAATACTTTAGTTGTTCCGGGTGGTAAGATGGGTTTTGCTATGCAGATTATCTTCAGACCAATCGTCAGTGACATGATGGAAAAACGTCGTAAATTGATGGAATTTTAAGTATTTATTTAAGTTAAGAAATACCAATCATATTAACATAAACCACCGATTTTATCGGTGGCCATCCATTTTAACCTCAATTCATTACAAAATTACTTGTAAGTTCATAAAATAAATTATAAATATAGGAATATAATATGTCTCGCGGTGTCAACAAAGTAATTTTAGTAGGAAATTTAGGAGCCGATCCTGAAATACGTTCTACTGCCAACGGTATAACTGTAGCAACGTTAAGTTTGGGTACTAATTTTTCAGTTAAAGATCAGCAGACTGGTAATTGGAAAGAAGAAACGGAATGGCATCGAGTAGTGCTTTTTGATCGATTGGCAGATGTTGCTAAACAATATTTAACTAAAGGTAAGCAAGTTTACGTTGAGGGTCGTTTACGGACTAATAAATGGCAAGATAAAAATGGCCAAGATCGCTATACAACAGAAATTATTGGGCGTGAAATGCAAATGTTAGGAGGACGTGAAGATTATGCTCCTCAAGGTGTTAATCAATCATATTCACAACCAGCTGCTGCGTCAACCCCAGTACCTGCTCCGCCAGTAACTCCTGCTGCTCCACCGCCGGTTAGTAATAGACCAGTTACTCCGCCACCAGATAAAAATTTTGATGAAGATGTACCGTTTTAAATTATGAAAAAAATAGTTATTGCTAGTGGTAATCAGGGTAAATTAAGAGAATTTGCTCAAATATTACAAAAGTTTGCTTTTGAAGTTGTTCCTCAAAGCCAATTTCAAGTCCCAGAAGTTGCAGAAACCGGTTTAAGTTTTGTGGAAAATGCTTTAATAAAAGCTCGTTTTGCTGCTCAACATACTGGTTTGCCAGCAATGTCGGATGATTCTGGAATTGAAGTTGATGCACTTGATGGTTCGCCCGGAATTTATTCGGCTCGCTTTGCTGGGGAAAATGCAACTGATGCAGATAATAATAAGTTGTTAATAGAAAAATTAACTAACATTCCAGAGGAGCAACGTACAGCTCGTTATCACTGTGTTATTGTGTATATGCACCATGCTAATGACCCTATGCCTTTGATTTGTCAAGGTAGTTGGGAAGGAAAGATTGTGCTTGAACCCGTTGGTCAAAATGGTTTTGGATATGACCCTTTTTTCTATGTCCCAACTCATAATTGTACTGCTGCCGAGTTATTACCAGAGGTAAAAAACCAGCTAAGTCATCGTGGTCAAGCATTAAGAGCTTTAACAAACAGCATAGAACAGGAACGTAAATAACGTTAAAGAAAATCCATTGGAGTCCAAAGCGAAGATTTGATATTATTGACTTATAAATTATAATCTTAACAAAGCTGGTAGTCCTCCAGAAAGTAGTTGTGTATAAAATCAACAAGATTTGGAACTAAAATTCCTAACTAAAGATGCTGAAGCTCAAAAAATTTTAACCTCTATTCAAAATGGATTAGAGAATATTAAACATGGAAAAACCTATATCCTATAGATGAACTTTGGGATAAACTTAATGATTGAGTTTTCAGATAATTTTTTAAAAAAGCTAAGAAATGTCAAAAAAGTTTAAATTACTCAAATAAGAAATTACTAATATAAAAAAATTCAATGTTTCTTTATTCTTTATTTGTCAGAATCAGAATTAACAGAATTTAAGGATTTTCAGAATTAAGAAGCAAAAACCATAACACCTTAATTAGTAACTATTTTCTTAGATTTTAAGGTTGTTAATTCTGGAAATTCTGATTCAGACAGTCAACTCCCTCCACTCCAACCGCAAGGGTATTTCTTTGGCGATGTCTTCATTATTATTTGGTAGGAAAACTTAACTTGCTAATTATTTTTTCATATTCAACAAGTTCTTTGATTAATTCATCACAAATTGCAACACTGTCAAAATATCCTTGACAATCAATATCAAAATTATATCTGTATTCTTCTGCACAGACTGTTATGGCAATTAAATCACCTCGATATTTTGATTTATCCGTTTTAAATGTGGTAGTGGCGATAACTTCTTCTAGTAATTTGTTTAGTTTATGTGATTTGGAATAGGCTCCAAATTGACTTTTGGTTTCTAAAATATGTTTAAAAAAGCATTCGAACATTTGTTGATAATGAAAGCAGTGAATGGAACAATCTTGGATATTACTACTGCTTAATAGGTCAATTGCCGTTGCATGTTCCCAAGCTTTACCGCCTAAACTTTTCACATTTTCAAAAGCTTTAAAGATTTCTTGATACATTATTTTTACCTTTTATTTGTTTGAATCAGGATTTGCAGGATTAAAGGATTTTCAGAATTAAGAAACTAAAACCATAACACTTTAATTAGTAACTATTTTCTTAGATTTTAAGGTTGTTAATTCTGGAAATTCTTTAATTCTGAAAATTCTGATTCAGACAATCAACTCCCTCCACTCCAACCGCAAGGGTATTTCTTTGGTGATGTCTTCGTTGTGTTTGCGGATGGTTGTGGGGGGAATAATGTGTGTAATCATCATAGACCAATTAAAATACGCAATTTATCTTCTGCAAGAATTAGTGTGCTATCAGTGATGTTACCTAATTGTTTTAGTAATCTTTCTGTGGAAATTGAACGTATATCTTCACATTTAATAAAACTGAGTTCTTTTAAACCGCCTTCTGGTGGTGTTATTTTTACATGCAGAGGAATTTTCTTATTTTTGGTTGTAATTGGTAATACTACGATTAAGTCGGCTGGGCCATGATTAAATATATCAACAGAAACAATAAGTGCTGGTCTAATTCCTGCCTGTTCATGTCCTCGTGTTGGGTTAAGATTTACCAACCAAATTTCTCCTCGACTGGGCAATAATGTTTTACTCATTTTTTAAACCATCAGTTAAAGTATTTTCCCAATTCCGGCGTTCTTCTATTTCTTCTTCCCATGTTTGGGCATTTTGCTTGAGTTTAGCATAGGCTTTATTTGTTTGGTTTAATACATGTTGACGGCGGTAATTTTCAATTGCTTCTTCTAATATTGTATGTATAGAAGTTTTTTCTTGTTGTGATATTTCGTGCAAAATATTTCTGGCACTTTCACTAATTGTAATATTATAATGTGACATAAGAAGTCTATTTAAGATTCATGGTTTTTAGTTCTGATACTATAGTATAGTACAACTAATTGGCGAAATAAACGAATAATTCCACACCTAAAATTCGATTATTTCGTTAATTCGCTGTACTCAATTCACCTTGTTCAAACCAACTCCCTCCACTCCAACCGCAAGGGTATTTCTTTGGCGATGTCTTCGTAGTGTTTGCGGATAGTTTCGGGGGGAAGGAGTTAATTGGACTTGGTTTTCAACAAGGTATTAACTTCTCTCAAGTCAGATATTTGTTGCCTAAGTAAATCTATTTCTTTGTTTTTTTGTTCTATGATAAGTTGGGATTTTTCTAGTTCGTGTACACATTGAGTTTCAGTTAAAACAATACAGTGATTATTACTATGACAATTTTCAACAAAATTAAAAATAGTTTTTTCATTAGAATCAATTAATTCTTGTACATCTACTTCCATTATTTCAGCAACTTTTTTTAACTTTTCTAATTTAATATCTGTCTCCCCACGTTCAATTTTTGCATAACTATTAATTGCCCAATGTAGCTTATTAGCAATTTCTTCCTGTGTCCATCCTTTGCATTGTCGCATGATTTTTAGTTTATCGTTAATCTTCATGAAATACCCAAAAAAATGGTTGTAATCGACATAATTAGGTCTGTAATCTTATTATTGGTTAAGATATTATACATGATAAAGAAATTTTAAGGTTAATTTATGTTAGAAAAATTTAAAGAAAATATTCCTAAGTATAGTGCAATAACAATATTTATTCTCTTTCTACTAGAACGGCTTTACAACGTTGGAATGAGTTATATTGAAGCACTGCTATCTAAAGCAATTATCCACTTATTTAATATTCTTTCATTAAAATATATTGATGATTTACATATAAATATAGGTAAAGGAACCGATCAACATATATCTTCTTCATATACGTTGCTTTTTATGCTTTTTATTTTAGTTTTAATTATTTTTATTGCTTACATTATTATCTCTAATTTAACTCACCTACATTTTATAAGAAAACCCAAAGATACTATAAAAATGGGTTCAATGAAAGTCAAAGTTAAGAAAAGTTCTAGCTACTTAGTTATAATACCTATCTTTATTTTTATAATTATAGCAGGTCTTCTTATTGTTGCAGTTACCTATAATTATACCAAAAATAATTATAATAATAATGCTGTTGTTTATATAGAAAGAACAATAGACATTTTAGCAGCTTATTCTGACACAAAAGAAATTAATTTACTTAAAGCAAGGTATAGAGCAATTGATGGAGCATGTACTTTCCAAACATTTGAGAAACATATTAATAAAGTTAAAAAATCTAGTCAAGATAAGATAACCCAAGATGGCATTAAATTACCATTTTTTGAATCTTATGCTGGTTTAATTAAAAATTGTGAAAGGAATTGATATGAACTGGCATATTTTGACTAGTAGTAAAGGTGGAGTAGGAAAAACTTTACTGTCTTTAATGTTATGGGTAGCTCATTTAAAAGCTGGAAAAAAAGTTTTATTAGTAGAACTTAATGGTATGAATCCAGATTTATATAGGTTCACTGCTTTTACAGAATATACTTACAATCAACCAACACGAGCTTTTAATTTAGATGATGACAGGGAATTTCCCGAACTACCTGTTTTTAAATGTCAAAATGTAGAATGGCAGGGTTATGAATATGTCATTTTATGGCCAGCAGACCCTTATGACATGTTATGTGGACATGAAAACTTTTCTAAATTTATAGATGCACTTTATCAAAAGATACAAAATGAAAAGCTATGTAATGGTTTTGTTCCAGAATCAATCATCATAGATACTAATTTTCATTTTGGTAATATTTTTACAGATGAAGTTGAAAAATATAAGGAATATGGTGTATTTAATGATACATCACAAAATTTTAAGATTTGGTTTTTATGGGTATTTAAACAAATACATTCTTTAATAAATATGGATGTTGATACTGGAAAGAAAATTGATGATAATCATTTTGGTTTAGGTAGAAGTGTCTTAATGCAGATGGCAAAAGCTTTAGAATCACAAGATGATGGTACCAAACCGCTACCTTGTAGTTCCGATTCTTCTCTTGTCCATGTTTTTAATACCCCAACATTAATTAAACCTTGTTCTCCTGGCTGGTTTAGGGGAGATATAGCAAGTGAAGCCACAGAAGTTTTACAAAAATTTATAGATAAACAACATAATAGTGCTAGTTGTATACGATTTGATAAGTTGGTTTTAGATATAGAAAGACTCGCAAAAGAAGTAATAGATGAGGGGGTAAATCTTGATGAGAATGATGAAGCAGATATACATGATCTTTTCTTACGAATTTTAGGGAAATTTGCTGATAATTTAAGAATTTGTCATAAAAATATTATAACTATCCCAGAACATGTTCCTGCTCTTTTAAATTATACGGACAAAATTTATTTTGCAGATGAAATTTTTCAAAAGATCGAAGAAGAGCAGTTATTGCTAGATAAATTTTCAAATAGTCTAAGAACATCAGGTATTTTATAACTATGTCATGGCCAGAAGAAAGTATTATAGTTATCCCTTACTCTACAAAGTCTATTGTAGTAGAGAATAATTGTTATAAATTTGCAAAAGCCCCTTCTCTTTTGCTTGGAATTGAAGTTTTTACTTTTTCAAATTCAATAAAATGTACACGTAAGAATTTGGAAGATTTTTTTAAATATAATAAAAGAATTCCATGTATTTTTCTTGTTAGTGAAGGAGATATTGACAAAATGAAAGGTTTTCTTGAATTATTTGGATTATTTGAAAAAGATACAAAAGAAGATTTACCTGATTTACACAAAATAGAGAAGAGTGTTGAAGATTATAATTCTAATATACGCTTGGATTCTAACAAACTTTTAATAATGAGGAGTAGTAATAGCATGTCAATGAAAGAGGATTTACTAAAGATATTCAATGATGTTGTCGAAGAGGATAATGAAATAGATGCTGTTTTTGTCTATCATCCTAAAGATGGATTGGTTGGTGTACATAGTGATCCTAGCTCAAATAAAACCCGTCAGGTAAACATTGATGCTTTTGAAAGAGTTTTAGGAGATATTGCAACTAGTAAAATAGTGGTCAAAGGAAGAGCCGATTTAGGTTTACTTGAACACACAACTTACCATTTTTCAGAAGGAATTTTGAATGTTACTATTATGCAAGAAGGATTTAAAGAACTATTTATTTTGTGTTTTGTTAGTGCTACTCCAGAAGGATTAGGCGAAATGTTAAGATATAAAAGAGGAAATATGTCTGATATTAATACTAAACTTCGTGCAGCTGGTCTTTAATAATGTTAAGGTGCGTTGAACGCACCATAAATTCCACCATTGCAGCAATTCCTCGGCAACTATAAATAATTATTAAATTCTGTATAAAGCATTTTTTTAACCAAGATACAACTGTGAACTAATTGAAATGAGAGGATTTTGAATGGTCGGGGCGAGAAGATTTGAACTTCCGACCCCCACAACCCCATTGTGGTGCGCTACCAGGCTGCGCTACGCCCCGACTTGTTAAAAAGCATACTAAAGCTATTGTTATTTGTCAAGTTATATCACTTCTCAAATAGGTGAGCAATGATATTTACTTTGAAGTTCATTAAGAATTAAGCATTCATAATTAAGAATTACTAAACTCAACTTTGCAAATGACACCAAACCAAATGCTTCTCCTCACCAATCACCAGTTCAGGCTCAACAGAACGACATTTTTCCATTGAAACTGGACAACGAGTATGAAAATGACAACCGGTAGGTGGATTTAATGGTGAAGGGACATCACCTTCTAACAACTTGTTTTCATGAGCTATATCTGGGTCTGGAATCGGATTAGCAGCAATCAAAGCCTTAGTATAAGGATGCTGAGGTGATTTAAACAAAGTTTTTGCTGATGCAACCTCAACCACCTTACCCAAATACATCACCGCAACTCGATCCGCAATATACTGAACCACATTAAGATCATGAGAAATAAACAAATAAGCCAGATTATATTCAGCTTGTAAATCACGCAATAAATTAATAATTTGAGCCTGAATGGATACATCCAAAGCTGACACGGCTTCATCACAAATAATAAACTTAGGATTCAATGCCAACGCCCTTGCTATTCCTATTCGTTGCCGCTGACCACCAGAAAACTCATGTGGATAACGAGAATGGTAAGAAGGCGACAGCCCAACTCGATCTAACAACTTACCAAGACGCTGCTCTAATTTAACCCCTCTGGCAATCCCATGAACCTTAAGAGCTTCCCCTATTATATTACCTATGGTCATACGCGGATTAAGCGAACTATAAGGGTCTTGAAAAATAACCTGCATACGTTGCCGTATATTACGCAATTCAGACTTATTCATTGCCAACAGATTATTGCCTTCAAAATGTATCTTACCCGCAGTTGGCTCTAACAGACGCAATAAAACTCGGCCCACAGTTGTTTTGCCACATCCAGATTCACCAACCAAGCCAAGAGTTTCACCCGGATAAACCTCAAAAGATATACCATCAACCGCCTTAACCCAACCAGAAATTCGAGATAAAAAACCACTGTGGACAGGAAAATGTTTTTGTAAATTTTCAGTAGATATAATTGGAATATTTGCCATATTCTAACGGATAATATTATCCATACCTAATTCAAAGACATCAGTTCTGTTATTAACTTTTACCTTATAAAAACCAGAATATAAACCAGTTACATTAAGCGGGATAACTTCAGCAAATGATTGTTTAACTTTGTTAGAACAAATTTTATCAGCATGAGGAGCTGTCGTTATTTTCAAAACTAAAGTATTACCATTTTGCTCTTCAGTTATTTGGTCAATAACAGTGCAATTGTCTGGTAAATTACCTCTCGCTAATACATTTACTTCTATAGGAAATAATTCTGTCATCATAATTTTAATATCATCAACTAATAATATATTGGGATCAGGTTTAGCAATATCTGATACCACATGCGAGGCTATTGATTGGTTAGCCGATGATGAACAGCCTACCATAATAAAACTTAATAAAATTACTAATAATCTTAACATATTTACTCCAAATTAATATTTATTCCATACCTACATAATAACACTACCTTTAAGTGATGCTAGTTACATGCCTAAAAATATTTCAAATTTTTAAATTAAATGCTGATATTGATTATAACAGCCAATTAATATTAACATAATAATATTTGCTTCTATTTGAAATTTGTTAAGATGTGCCTCGTCACCTCAACACATCCTACTCCAATCAATATCTATAAACCACCTAAAACTGATTTGGCAGCAGCCAAAGTAGCCTCAATATCTTCATCACTATGAGCCGAAGACACAAAACCAGCTTCAAAAGAAGAAGGAGCTAAATAAATTCCTTTATTCAACATAGCATGGAAAAATTTCTTAAATCTCTCACCATCACAAGCACTTACTTGGTCAAAATTGGTTACTTTATCATCAGAAGTGAAGAACAAACCAAACATACCGCCAACTGCTACGCCAGTCATAGGAATATTCGCCTCTTTAGCTACAGCCAACATACCACTGACAAATTCTCTGGTTTTAGCACCAAGTTCAGTATAAAAATCAGGTTCCGATACAATCTCCAACATAGCCAGCCCAGCCGCCATCGCCACTGGATTACCAGACAAAGTTCCAGCTTGATAAACCGCACCCAATGGAGCGATATGCTGCATAATTTCACGCTTACCACCAAATGCACCAACTGGCATTCCGCCACCGATAACCTTGCCTAAAGTAGTCAAATCAGGAGTCACTTCATAAATAGCCTGAGCTCCACCTAAAGCTACCCGAAAGCCAGTCATCACTTCATCGAAAATTAACACCGTACCATGTTTATCACATACTTCACGCAACCCTTGCAAGAAGCCGGGAACTGGTGGGACACAATTCATATTACCAGCAATTGGCTCAACGATAATAGCCGCAATTTGAGAACCCATTTCCGCAAACACAGTTTTAACCTGCTCTATATCATTGTAATTTAAGCTTAAAGTATGCTCCGCTAAAGATGCAGGAACACCGGGACTATTAGGCAAACCCAAAGTCAAAACTCCAGAACCAGCTTTCACCAGCAAAGAATCAGCATGACCATGATAACAGCCGGTGAACTTAACAATTTTATCCCGACCAGTATAACCACGAGCTAAACGAATTGCACTCATAGTCGCTTCAGTCCCTGAACTAACCATCCGCACTAATTCGATAGATGGAATTAATTCACATACTTTCTCAGCTATTTGAGTCTCAATAACAGTTGGGGCTCCAAAACTCAAACCATAAGCCGCCGCTTGTTGAACTGCCGTAACCACCTTTGGATTGGCATGACCAGCAATCATTGGTCCCCATGAACCAACATAGTCAATATATTTTTTATTATCAGTATCATATATGTAAGCTGCTTCTGCCCGTTGAATAAATACTGGCTCTCCACCAACTCCTTTGAAAGCTCGAACAGGTGAATTAACACCACCGGGAATGTATTTTTGTGCAGTAGTTAAATTAGTTGTCATATTTGTATTTTAGTATGAAAGTCGAGGGATTTTTTTAATTGTGAATGGTTAATAGTCAATGGTTAATTATTAATGAAAATCAACTGATTGTGAGTTTTTAATTAACAATTAACCATTTATAATTAATAATTGCCTTCAAAACAATTGAGCATATTTTTGAGCAGCAGCAGTGATATCGTCCTGTCCAAATACTCCATTTATCACCGCTAAACAGTCGGCACCAGCCGCTATTAAATCACTGCCATTACTTGGAGTTATTCCACCAATGGCAACTATTGGACAGGTTAAATTTTTGCGTGCTTGCTGTAATATACTTATTTCACATGGCGTAGCTTGTGGCTTAGTTGTTGAACTGAAAAAACTCCCAAATGCCACATAACTTGCTCCTTTGGCAACAGCATCTTGAGCTAGGGAAATCTTATTATAACAAGATATACCAATTATTGCTTTTTCTCCCAACATGTTACGGGCTATAGCTAAATCAGAATCTTCCTTGCCAAGATGTACACCATCAGCTTTTATCTGTTGGGCAAGCTGGATATTATCATTAATAATCAATGGAATTTTATATTTTTGGCACAGTTTCTTAACGGCTATAGCTTGCTCAACATGTTGGTCAGACTGCTTATTTCGATATTGAATGATTCTAGCTCCGCCAATAATCGCCAGTTCAACAGAGTGAATAAAATTCGCATCTGAAATAAGCTTGCTGTCAGTTATGGCGTTAAGTCCTTGCATCATTAGGTTATATGTGACAGCCCTTTTATTTCAAATTTCAGCGAACTGGTTGGACAGACATCAACACAAGCTCCACATAAAGTACAATCAGTCCCAATATCAACTTCAACATGACCAGCTCGACCTTTCTTAACACATTCCAATACATGCGGAACTTCACATACAACATGGCAAGCTGCATCATGTTGACAACTGGATAAATTATAGGTTATTTGAAGAGGTGATAAAGCTCCTGTTAAACCATAGGTTAAGCCCATAGGACAGACATAACGACACCAAGCTCGACGAGAATAAAATATTTCAAATAAAAACAAAATAAATATCCATATCATAGCTATTCCTGGCCCATAAATCAAAGCCCGACTTATCATGCCAACTGGATTAATGCTGTTGAATAATGAGTAACCTAATCCGAAAGCTAATAAAGAAAATACTATGAAAAAAACTGTACGAACTCCTCTATGAAAAGTATGATCGGTTACAAATTTTTTTATTGCTAATTTTTGATGGATTTTCTCAGCGATATCAGCTAATAAATGATAAGGACAGACCCAAGAACAGAAAGCCCTACCTCCTAATAAAATCCAAATAATAAATACCGTTGCAGTCCCAATAATTAGGTTAATAAACATTACTTTATAAGCAAGCACTACTTGTAAAGCTGAATATAGGTCTGCCATGTGAAAACCTAATACTCGTGAAGCTATTATTGAACCTTCAAATAGTTGTACATCTACCCAAAAAGACAAAGTAAACAACAGATTAATGGTAATAATTGAAATCCAACGTCTAGTTTGCCATTTCTTACTGTATTTTCCAGCTTCAGCATCTCTTAATTCTTGCCTAATATGTTCAATTTCTTGTTTGGTTATTTTTTTAGAACGCTTTTGTAAATGTATAGTTTGAGCTTCTGGAGTGATTTTCTTAGGTTTTTTAGGAGTTTTACCTAACATCGCCAATAATGAATTTAAATTTCCTTTCATACTGCCTCCCAAACTTTACGCTCATCAATAACAATAACAGTTGGTTCAACTGGACAAATCATTTCACAAACTCCACACCCCACACATGTTTTATGTATAACTGGCAATTTACCGTTACCGTCAACAACATCTTGTAGTGAAATTGCTCCTTCAATTGGACATTCTCGCACACATAAATCACATAATTCTACATCATATGGATAGTCTCGCACTGGAATTGGAGTCCAACGATCAATTTCCTCTTGCCGTAGTAAACCGGTAAAATTTGGACCTCTCGCTTGCCCCTTAAAACCTAAACCTAATTTAGCCAAACAAGCTTCTGGTTTAGCAACTCTAGCCAAACCCATACGAACTTCTTCTTTTTTAGCAATTTTATGACTTAATGAGCCAGTTGGACAAGCTAAAACACATTGCACTGCATCACAAGAAAAATCACAGGCTTGCAATCTAGCGTCAATATATGGAACTCCAATTCCCATCCCTTCATCAAGTTCAGCTAAAAATATTGCTTCTACCGGACAAACTTGGACACATTGCCCACATTTTATACAAGAAGCTAAAAAGTCTGTTTCTTCTATTGCACCAGGGGGTCGTAATCTTGGTGGTATCAATTTAGTAACTACTGGCAATAAAGTAGCTAATGAAGCTCCCATAACTCCAACAAATAAACCTATTGTACGCAAAAAACGGCGACGAGATGTTTTATAACGTGGTGATGACTTTGATAACATATTAATTAAACGTTGTTTTGTGACTAGAGAGTATGTTACACTTAACTTATTGAATTATCTTATACTTAATAAACTGTTATGAAAAATACTAAATCCTTATTAACCTCAGTTAGACAATTACGCAAACAAAAATACCCTTTAGCATTTATAGTAGTTATTGTGACATTATCGTTAATAATGGATAATTGCACTAATATATCATCCAATATACCATATATTAGCTCTGATGAATGTCAAGTATTAAAAATTTATGATGGTGATACTATGACGTTACAATGTCCAGATAATCCCAAGAAAACTAAAGTGCGTTTGTATTGTATCGACACTCCAGAAATGAAGCAGAAACCTTGGGGGACTGAAGCCCGTGATCATTTACGTTCAATCACTGGTGAAAAAGTTAGTTTGGTGAAAATTGATAAAGATCGTTATGGAAGGATTGTTGGAGAGGTGTATAGTAATAATGTTAATTTAAACTTAGCCCAAGTCAAAGCTGGTAAAGCTGCTGTATATACAAGATATTGTAAGAAATCTGAATATGAAGTTGCTGAAAAAACTGCTAAACAAGCCAAATTAGGAATATGGTCTAAATCCGGTTTACATCAAGCTCCATGGAAATGGCGTAAAAGAAAGCGGTAATATAGTTTTTCAGATAAATAATTTCACAAAAAAACTACGAGGTTTCCAAAACCTCGCAAGTTTCACACAAATACATCTTAATGAATGTCTATAGTCAACAAAAATATGAAGTTTTTTATTACAAATCAGCTTCATATCAAAATGATTTTCAAACATGTTATAATTGAACAACTGATGTAACGCAAAGGTACTTCTTATCACAATTTTTAATTATGAATTGTTATAAATAAAGTTCTCGTTCCCAACCTTTTGGTTCACTGTCATTAAGTTAATTTTTTGGAGTCCAAAGCGAAGCTTTAGATATATTGACTTATAAATTAAATACAACAAAGCTAACGCTTTGAACTCCAAAAACGAAGACATAAGGCATTAAAAGTTATTGAATTTAATAATAATTAACCATTCATAATTAAGAATTGCTATACAGTTATCATTTATTCAATGGATTACTTGAGTTAAGAACAAATAATTCAAGATTAAAATAGGAGGCTAAATATGGGCAAAACCACCGGATTTATGGAAATAGACCGTCAAGATCGTAAATATGCATCAATTTTTGAGCGTACTCAGCATTATCAGGAATTTGTTATACCATTGACAGAAGATGAACTAAGTCAACAGGGAGCCAGATGTATGGATTGCGGTATTCCATATTGTCATAATGGTTGTCCAGTGAACAATATTATTCCAGAATGGAACGATTTAGTTTATCAGCATCAATGGCGTGAAGCTTTAGAAATTTTACATAGTACGAATAATTTTCCAGAATTTACCGGTCGTATTTGTCCAGCACCCTGTGAGGCCTCATGTACTTTAAATTTAACAGATAATCCAGTAACTATCAAAACAATTGAATGTGCTATTGTTGATAAAGGTTGGGAAGAAGGTTGGATTAAACCGCAAATTCCAGAACATCGCACTGGTAAAAAAACTGCTATTGTTGGTTCTGGACCAGCCGGGCTTGCTTGTGCTCAACAATTAGCTCGTGTCGGCCATGATGTTGTTGTGTATGAAAAAAGTGATCGTATAGGTGGTTTATTGCGTTACGGTATTCCTAATTTTAAAATGGATAAAACAGTTATTGACCGCCGAATGACACAGTTACAAGCTGAAGGAATAATTTTTAAACCAAATAGCCATATTGGTGTTAATATCCCAGCTAAACGACTGTTAGAACAATTTGATGCAGTGGTTTTAACCGGCGGTTCCGAAAAACCACGAGATTTAGACACTACACCGGGTAGAGAGCTAACCGGGATTCATTTTGCAATGGATTTCTTGCCTCAACAGACTAAACGAGTGTTTGGGGATGAAATTAATGCGGAAAAAATTATTTCTGCTAATGGTAAACATGTTATTGTCATTGGTGGAGGTGATACTGGTTCTGACTGTGTTGGAACCTCAATTCGGCAAGGTGCAATATCAGTAGTTCAATTAGAATTGTTGCCTAAACCTCCAGAAAAGGAAAATAAAAATTTGACTTGGCCGAATTGGCCACAAAAATTACGCACTTCTTCTTCTCATGAAGAGGGCTGTCAAAGAGAATGGAGTGTCTCAACTAAGTCTTTCGCTGGTAAAAATGGAAAGATAAATAAAATCAAATTAATTCGAGTTGATTGGCAAAAAGATAATAACGGGCGTTGGCAAATGTCAGAAGTTCCGGGTACTGAATTTGAATTGCAAGCTGATTTGATATTTTTAGCAATGGGATTTGTACATCCGATACATACTGGTATGCTTGAAGAATTGGGAGTTAGCTTAGATGAACGTGGTAATGTTCAGGCTAATAGAGAAAATTACCAAACTTCAATTGATAAGGTATTTGCTGCTGGTGATATGCGGCGTGGTCAATCCTTAGTTGTACATGCAATTCGGGAAGGTCGTCAAGCTGCAAGAGCCGTAGACCAATATTTAATGGGTAGCTCGGAATTACCTAGATAATTTTTTAATTGTGAATGGTTAATGATTAATTGTTAATGAAAATAAAAACCATTGATAATTAATCACTTATCTTGCCGCAGCATTCATTATTCTGAAGGAATTGAATGTGAATATAGTTTTTCAGATAAATAATTTCATTTAAAACCTCGCGGATTTCGTATGGGTGGAATAAGCTTTCTGCGACAAGTTTAGTTAATCATTTATAATTAATAATTAACCATTAATAAAAAGGCATAACAATGACTAAAGATGATACAAACGATTATTATAATTATGATATTGAAGATAGACAAGAAAGGCTTGTTCCAGAAAAACCTTTACCTCCAAGGAAAAAGTTATTTACCGGTTTAGAACAGTTTTTAAGACCAGATGTGCATGGTTTATGGGACTTGTTTAAAGAAAGAGTTTACACTTTAGCACATGTACCCAAAAGTTATACAGAAAATTTAGCTCATACTCCGGTTCATTATACAACTGCTTTAGCACATATACGCCCACGTTATACGGAAAATTTAGCTCATACTCCGGTTTACCACTATACGAGTGCTTTAGCACATATACGTCCACGTTATACGGAAAACTTAGCTCATACTCCGGTTCATTATACAACTGCTTTAGCAGATATACGCCCACGTTATACGGAAAATTTAGCTCAGACACCTCTTTATTATAAAAGCTCTTTGGCAAGTATACGCCAACGTTATACGGAGAATTTAGCTCATACTCCAGTTCAAGGGATTGAACCTTTAGTTGATATTCCAGAAAATACTTATATGAATCGCTTAAAACAACGTTATCATTTTGAATGGTAGTTGTTAACTTATGCACAAACCTTATTGGATTCCTCATAATGCAAAAGCAGATGATTTTCCACCTTTAGAACAAGCTTTGGAACACCCAGATGGACTGATTGCTATAGGTGGAGATTTGACTTGTAATCGAATAATAACGGCTTATCGATTGGGAATTTTTCCTTGGTACAGCGACAATGAACCGATTTTATGGTGGTCTCCAAATCAACGGATGGTATTGTTTCCTGAACAGTTAAAGGTTTCAAAAAGCTTGCGGAAAACTATACGGAAAAATAAATTTACTTTAACTTTAGATCAAAGTTTTAGAAAAGTTATTGTTGCATGTGCTGGTCTCAGACGTTATCAGCATGGAACTTGGATAACTAATGATATACAGGAAGCTTATTGTCAATTGCATAATAAGGGTTTTGCTCATTCCGTTGAAGCTTGGTATGAAGGTGATTTAGTTGGTGGATTATATGGAATAGCATTAGGAAAGGTATTTTTTGGGGAATCAATGTTTACTAAAGTAAATGACGCTTCTAAAGTAGCATTTACTTGTTTTGTATGGCAATTACAAGAGTGGGGTTATGAATTAATTGATTGTCAAGTAGCAAGTGAGCATTTACGTAACTTTGGAGCAAAAGAAATTCCACGTCCAAAATACCGTAAATTATTAGATGAATTATGTGAACAGACAGGCTTAATAGGTAAATGGAAATTTGATGAGCATAGTAACTATGGCAATTATTAATTAAATTCTACAAAAATATCAATTATTTACTTTGTATTACTGTAATCTATTTAATCGGGAAATGCTATAAACTTCCTTTAGCTAAAGATAAAACTCATATAATGAGATTTAAGCAAATACAATAGAACGAATACCTTCGCCAATGTCAGAATTCGTTGTTTCGGGAAATCCATTTCTCTTCATTCCCGAAACAAATATTCAATTGACGATGGTATCACAGAACTAGAACTTATTTACATTCCAATTCCCAAGTTATACCCTCAATATCATCATAAGTTGGCGTTTCAACTTTGACTTCAAGAGCATCTTGGCAAGCTTTAATGTTATTCACATCCCAAGCATGAATCTTCAAATCAGAGCTTTCATTCAGCCCAAATAACAATACATTATTTGAATACATATCAAGAGCTTCTGTTTGACCCGGCATATGTAAATCTTCACAAGCTAATTCTACAACTCCAGAATTACTGTTCCAAGTCCACAAATTATCATCGGCAGTAGCATAAAGAATTTCACCAGTATTATCCCAAGTCAATGCTTCAATAGCTAAATCAGAAGCAGTCACCAAAGTACCTTGACCAGTTGCCAAATCAATAGTCAGCAAACCTTCTCGATCTGCCCAAGCCCATAAAACACCATCAGATGGACGGAAAGATATACCAGAAACTTCACCAAATCCAGTAGCTCCGATAAGAGTTATTGCACCAGTTTGTTTATCAACTTGATACAAAGTTCCATTTGGATAACCATCGTCTGGATCATCGCCGGAAGCGGCATACATTAACCCAGTAGTTGGATGAATATCTAAAGTTTCAATATCATGTCCCGGATACACTGGTCCCAAAGAATTAACTTGTAATTCAGAATCAACTGTGAAGAATTGAGTATTATTCAATCCACCATCATGTACGCCGTACATTTTGACGATTTCACATTCTTGAATCTCAGGTTCATGGAAACCAAAATCAACGGTTAGGTTGCTATAAGCTTGATCATCAGTGGCATCGACTGGATTATCAAGAGCCATTGCAGTTGTCAATACACCTTTAGCAGTCCTTGCATTACCATTATCATCGTGGTCAATATCACTGGCTGTAGAAGCACCAGAGCTACTTGCTAGACCATCCAAAGGTTTACCAGGAGCAAAGTTGCTTGGATCAATCTGTACGATATATTTACCTGCTTTCAGTTCTTCAAACAGATAATAACCATCAACATATTTCTTAGTGATGGTTTTCATACTAGCGATTTCGGCATCAACACCTTGAGTATAAAGACCATTGTTATCACTATCAAGATATAAGTTGACCTTCACATCATTGATACCTTGCTCAGTACTCGCATCGTACAAGCCATCTTTATTAATATCTAACCAAACTCGATTACCCAAAGATAATTGGCCGATTGACAACACAATACCAGCATCCCAACTACGGTCAAAAGTACCAGTGCTTAAGCTAATAACTTTTGTTAAACCATTGGTATCAGCATTAGAATCAGTTAAATCTGAACCTTCAGTATTAGCAGTAAAAGTTGCATCACCATTTGGCAATCCAAATTTAATAACGTACTGTCCTGCATCAAGTTCTTCAAACAGATAATAACCCGGCTTACCATCGGTATTATTGCTAGTAACAGTTGATTTAATTGGTTCATCACCCAAAATATCAGTTGCACCTTCAGAATAATGATACAAATCAACCTTAATACTATTTAGGCCATTATCAGCACTTTCATTTTGTAGACCATCTTGATTACGGTCGAACCAAACGTAGTTACCCAATGCAGCAGTACCTTGTTTAACTAGACCCATATCCCAAGTTTCATCTCTTGTATCTTGATATAGATAGGTTACAACAGTTGTATTAGTAGCTGAATCAACATCTGAATCTAAATTATCATCATCTCCACTATCCGGTGGCGAGATGCTATAACCAACTGGTGGTAAGAACTTAGCAAAATAATTGCCTTCTTTCAAATATGAAAAGATATAAAATCCTGGTTTTCCATCTGAACCATTAGCAGTTAGAGTAAAGTCAATAAATACATCATCAGGAGTGTTAGGCATGTTATCTTGACCCGGTTGATACAGTTCAACTCGAACTCCATTTAAGCCCAGTTCATTTTCATCCTGTATACCATTACCATTATCATCTAACCAAACTCGATCACCATAAATTGCTGGTTCAATATCTAACACTTCAATCCCAACTTTAATTGGTTCGGAAGGTAATAATTGACTACCAGTATCAGTTCGGGTAGCAACATAACCAAATGAATTCCAAGCAATAGTATTAATTGGAGCATTTGCTGGAGCATACATTGGCCAAGTTAATTTCAACTCGTCCCCAGCATCAACCACTTTATCACCAAAATCAAATTGCAAAGAGCGTACAGTAGTTATATCTTCTGGTAAGATAGTTGTCCAATTAGCTGGCTTACAACCATCAACGACAGAAACTTGAGGCCGACATGGATTTTCTTCAGTACTGTAAGATACGATAATACCATTACCTGCATCAACTGCACCGATTAACTGTGGCCGCCAACCAGATTCACGTTGTGACAAGTCAATCACACCAGCATCACCTGTAAATGGTAAAATATCAACAACTACAATATTTGTCATTGGCACATTACCGATATTCTTGACATTTAACCGATATTGCAATGTACCAGATAGAGCAGTTTTACCCCAATTTGGATAACGATGATATTCGGTATCTAATTGGCCTTTAACCCATTTTTTAGAATCCATAGCTGCTACAGAAGCAATAGTTACAGATGTATCTTTGCTCACACAAATCATATCTAAATTCTTATCAAAATCATAAGTATCAGCTAAAGTTTGGTGACATTTACCTAAGTTAATATTTTCGGCAGGGTTTTCTGCAAATACATAAGCTTGGTTTGTTATAGGTCCAGCTGATGCGGTGGATTTAGCTTGAGTCATTAAACGAACTCTAAAATACGGATCACCGGCTTGATAATTATACAAACCTAAGGAATAAGCAGAAGCATCAGTCCAACTCCAAGTCAATAAAGTTTTACCAGTTCCAGCATAATTATCTACTTTATTGAAAATAGGTTCTGGACCATTGGCTGGATTTTTATAGAGTTCCCAACTAACATATTCCAAATTGCTATCTAATAAATCAACAATAGTTGGATTAACTAATGGAGTTACATTTCTATTGTATAAAGAAAGATCGAAGCGAACATTAGTTCCGGGCATCGTTGTAGATGGAGATACATATTTAGTTACTCTTGGTGCAGCAGTTCCATGCACAACGGTAGTCTTTCTTAATATACTACCTTCTCTACGCCGTTCATCATACATATATTTAGCGGTATTAATAATTTCTGTACCAGCAACAACTTGATTGCCATCTCTATCTATTGGTAAAGTATTTGCTGAAAAACCTGCCAATTCAACTCTCTTGCTAGATGTTGAACGGAATCCAACTGGTAAAGTTCCTAATTGCCAACGTAATTGAGTTATATATTCGTTACCAATTAAGCCTAAATCAGATACATTAATAGATTCTGGAGTAGCAAGTGGACTACCAGCTACAGTTTTCCATTCATCAATGCCCATAACGTTAGTTTGATAATCAATGCTAATAGAAAATGTTTCTTGATTATTAGTACCAGTTCGTAAGGTAGTAACTTCTATTTGAGGTGGAATAGTATCTCGAATCACCATGTTATTTAAAGCAACATTACCAGTATTCTTTACATTGAAACCGTAGTCTATACTGTTTCCAAGCATTATTTCTCTAGGCCCATTTTTATTTATAGAAATTCTAGCGGTATTTTCACCTAATCCAGCAGCAAATGGAGTTATTATATTAGCTGTATAAGTCTGTGTATCTTCACCAAGAGGAGTTGCTGTTGTTGTAACTGTGTTGGTTATATCTCCTTCACTAAAATAATTAGAAGAATAAATAACAACCACATAAGATGTAAAACAATTACCTGTTTTTAGTAAATCTATTTTTGGCCAACTAATTGTATTAGTTTCTGAATTATAAATTCCATCTTTAGTAGCAGAAATAAATGTTGTATTAGGTAATAATTGATCAATCATTATTGCATTTTGCAAATTAGGACTGCCAGTTTTATTGCATAATGCAACTTTGTAAGTTACTTCATTATCTAATTTATGACTACTACCATTAATTGTTTTTTCTAAAGTTACTTGACTTTCAACTATTGCGGTAATAGTAGTAATGTTACTAATAGCTATATCAGCATTAACAGCTTCCATGGTGGCCTGATTTTCAACAGTTGTACCATTAATAGTAGTTCCTTTAGTAAATTTTACCTCAAGGGTTATTTCACCAGTAGAACCGGCTGGCAAGATATCTTCAAAATACCAGGTTGCTTCTTGTCTTGAATTGCTATACCAAAAGGTTTTAATGTGAGGACTACCAGTCATTGCGACTCTAGATAGATAAGGTGATAAAGGATTTATAATTTTCACTTTTTCACAATTTTCAGTGGTACTGGCACAGCGATATTTCAATTTATAGGTAAAAACCTCATCTGCTTGTATTGTTGTTATACCACCAACAATGCTTTGTTCAATTGTTAGTTGTGGTTTGGCTTGCACTTGCCCCACAAACATCATTCCCACTCCAAGTAATAGCAAGTATGTGGGAGTGAGTTGCAGTAGAAATAAAAAAAGTTTTTTCATGATTACAGCTCCGGTTGAAAGATTTGAATATGAATGTGAACTTGGACTATTTTAAAATTTATAAATATATCAATATGTTATGCAAAAATACTAACACTTGTAACTATAAATATTTAACAAGATTTATTTTTTCTTAATAGTCAATACTAAATATCGAATTTGCATCATTCGATTTAAGTGATTAAGCAAATTTTTTGCCAAAATTATTTAACTTAAATATATTGAATAATAATAATTTTTTGGAATTATTCTGATTATAGCAGGTTCTGTTGATAAAAAAGCTTGGTAATAGTTTCTTGAAATTTTGAACAAGTTCGGTGTTACGTTGGAGGTGGTGAGACGGAGATGTTTTAAGTGCGGAGTCGCTCACAGAATGTATTAATCGGATATATATGGCTAACAAGTGGCACTGGGGTCGTTGAATGGGATTTTTTAGGATAATTGCTCAAAAATAAAAGAATAATCAATAATTTAAAGTATTATTTACATACTTGCAGTAATTTATTGAGTTTATTAATATCCCCACTCAATGCCCAATGCCATTAAGTTAAGGGCAGACACGCAGGTCTGCCCCTACAAAATACAATATATTTCAATATAGTATGGGCAAACCTATGTGTTCGCCCTGCTTAACTTAATGGCAGTGACCCGGCTAGTTATTTGGTGGGCAACGGTGATGCGTGTTGCACATATTACCAGGCTGATTTCCAATTATTATGGTGCTATTCCTAAGATTAAAACTGGAAGATCAATATTTGATACTCCTCTATTTTTTAAATCCCAAACAAACTGTTCAAAGTAGCTAACTCCAGTGGACATTTCATCAGCTAAGTCTTTAATAGGAACGATTTCAACTCCAACTTCTATACCAGCCAATTTACTAAAAATAGTCATTTTTGCACAGACGTTATACACCATAAAGGCATATTTTCCAAATTGTACTTCTACACCAACTTTAATCTTTGACAAAATTCATTTCTCTGAAAGGTATTTTACCAACAGATTTTGGTTGATAACCTTTTAATGTAATGCTCATTAGAATAATCACACCGTACCTTATAATTTGTCCATTCCTTTGGAGTAAAATATTTTTTAAATTCTTTATTTAACTCAACTGGACTAAATAGCATTTTATCTGTCATTGTTTTTTCTTTGCTTTTCTTATTCTTACATAATAAAGCATCTGCACATGTAATGACTTCTTTTATTTCCTTCAGATAAGATGGATATTCGGTTTCTATTTTTTCTTTACCAGCATTGAAAGAATATTCAGCAGCTATAATCATAACAATTTTTCCTGTTGTGGTAATTTCCATTCGCTTGGAACTTGCGATATTTTTCCTGTTGGCTTATGAACCGGTTTTCCTAATTCCCTTTTTCTCAATATTCCATTTTCTAAATCGTTAATTCTGCTTATTGCAATATCACAATATTCTTTTTCTTTGTCAATACCAATGGCTTTTCGGTTATGTAATAATGCTGCTAGTAAGGTTGAACCAACTCCCATAAAAGGGTCCAACACTATACCAAACTCATTCGTCATAGACAAAATTAGTCTTTCTACCAGTTCAATTGGATATTGACAAGGGTGAATCGTTTTTTCCGGATGATTAGACTTAACATTTGGAATATCCCACATACAAGTATCAAAATCTGTGACAATTATTTCCCAAATATCAGAAGGATTTTTTCCTTTTGGGTTGCAAGAAAGTTGGCCTTTCTTATTACCTTTAAAATGTCTTTTGCCGGGATATTTAGAAGGTACTCTAACTGGGTCTAAATTAAAAATATAATCATCAGTTTTAGAAAACCATAAGATAGTTTCATATCTTCCAGAAAACCTTTTCTTTGCATGTAATCCATGTCCAAAATACCAGATAATCCGATTTCTTAACTTCATTCCCAAATCAAATTTAAATATATCATAGTAGTAAATATCAAGTGGGAAAACTTCACCTTTTTCTATGTAGTTACCGACTTGCCAACAAAAATTACCTTTTGGTTTTAAGATTCTGTAACATTCTTCTATAACTTGTTTCTGGAATACAAAATATTTTTTGAAGCTTTGGCGGTTCTCGTATGATTTTCCTAGGTTATATGGTGGAGAACTAACGATTAATTCAACTGTTTCGCTTGGTATTGTTTTTAATAATTCTAATGTATCTGTGTTTGCAATCAGTACATCAAAAGGTTGTTCATATGTATTACTTGCTAATATATTTAATTTGTCAAACATTGATAATAAATGATGTATCCTTCTTAAAATAGTTATCAGGTTAAATGATATTGATTTAATTCAATAAAATTAGTTTATTATGTGGGTTATTTATTGGCGGGCAATGGTTAATTAGTTACCCGGTTTACGAGTTCAAACGCTTCGTTATACAAATTTATTTGTTTGATAAAGCTTCATTGATTTTTTGTTCAGTTTTGTATTGACTCAAAGCATAGGTAGACCAGATTGCGGCGGGTATCCAACCGATTAAAGTAAGTTGCAATAGAATACAAATTATACCTGCGAAAGGTCTGCCAATAGTAAAAAATTGAAACCATGGAAGAAATATAGCTAAAATGAGTCTCATAATAATATCCTTAATAGATCAACTTAGAATTTATGTAACTTAACGAAAGGCACTTTAAAATAGAATAATGGGATATTCAAAACACCAATTCAACAAATATACTCATTATTTAGTTATGAGTAACTTCAAATCAGGTAGTCCCTACAAACCGATGTAGGTATGTTATCATAGTATTTTATATCAAGATAAACACTTAATAAAGGTATTGGAATATATGTGCGAAAAAATTAATACAGAAATAATAATTTTATGTCCAGAT
>JAUCGL010000159.1 GCA_030378105.1 Candidatus Halobeggiatoa sp. HSG11
ATATACTATATTGAAAACGATTTTGATTTTGTTGTCAAGATTTTTTGACTCTTTAAAGTATTGTATGCCTATTGAAATTATATATTGAAAAATTGTTCAACTTAATGATAGAACTCACATTGAGTGGGTATGATACAATAAAAAAAATCAAAATAAAATAAGTATGAAATAAAATGCTTAGATCACTTGGGCATATAGAATTTCCCGATTGGATAGACCACAGTTATATTAAGCAAGAATCTGATATTTTTATAGATTTTAATTAAGAATTGCTATACATCCTATAAACTTAAACAACCTGACAGCTTTTGAAAGTCTGCCAGGTTGCCTTAAAAATAACAAGAAAAATGTTTTTTAACATCCACAAATTCCTAACTTGTCTTTACCATGTTATTTCTTGGTAAAATTTTGTTCATTGACAATGCCAAAATAACCTTGTATGGTTTTCTATAATCAGGTCTTGCATACTTGTGTACTCTGGCTGTTTGTTGTGTGAGTTTTGCTTTAGCCTGACGATTTATATCGGAATAAGCCTTAACTATTCCATAAATAAAAGCAATCGTCACTATGATAGGAATACCCATCAAAACAAAAGCATATACTCCAATAAATAGATAAGCTAACATAATAAATACCTCCATTAACTTCAAAAATTAATATCCTTGTCGTATCGTCAAGAATATGCTAATATTTTTAATTGCTATCTAATCTAGCTGATGTTAAATAGCTTTTTAGAGATTAAGAATATTCAAACTGCTTTAAATAATTTTTACTTCTCGTATTAATAAGTTTAACTTAACATTGTAATTAGGTTAAGTCTAAAAAACACTTTTTTGTTAAAGAACATATCTATAATAGAATTTATTTACAGTTGTTTACAATTTAATCTCAAAATTTTATGAAAATACGATTAATTTATTCATTTTTAACATTATTTTTTATTTGTTATGTAACAAATGCCTATTCTATTGATACAAATGGTCATTCAACTGCTGATCATAAAAAGTTTAAAATATTGCAAAGCCCATTGCTGACAGGCCCGGAAGTAACTAAAGCTTGCCTTAGTTGTCATACTGAAGCGGCTAAACAAGTACATAAAACCATACATTGGCAATGGCAATTCACTCATCCTGATACTAAACAGCTATTAGGCAAGAAAAATGTCATCAATAGTTTTTGTGGTTCAATCGTCAGCAACTATTCACATTGTACAAGTTGCCATGTTGGTTACGGTTGGAAAGATGCGGATTTTGACTTTACTAAAGAAGAAAATGTGGATTGCTTGGTTTGCCATGACACAACCGGAACCTATGAAAAATTTCCAGATGATGCTGGTCATCCAACTTATGAAGATAAATCATATAGAGGCATAGTTTTTAAAGCTCCTGATTTAAACTATGTTGCTCAAAATATTGGTAAAACAAGTCGTAAAACCTGTGGTGCTTGTCATTTTTTTGGAGGTGGTGGCAATGGAGTTAAACATGGTGATTTAGATTCTTCCTTAACTGAGCCAGATAAAGATTTAGATGTTCATATGGATGTGGATGGGTTAAATTTTACCTGTGCGACCTGCCATACAACTGATAATCATGATGTGCAAGGTAGTCGTTATACAACAGTTGCTAAAGATACGCATGGTATTGATATTCCCGGTCGAGATGATAATAGTCGTGCTACTTGTGAATCTTGTCATGGTATGAAGCCACATTTACGTACTGTCAACAATAAAATCAATGATCATACCGATAAAATAGCCTGTCAAACTTGCCATATTCCCGAATATGCCAGAGGTGAAGTAATGACTCAGACTGATTGGGATTGGTCGCAAGCAAGTAAAAATTCCCCAATGGGAGAGTTTGAATGGGATGAAGAACTGAGTCCTGAATATGCTTGGTATGCCGGCAATATACATTTTACCCTATTGAATGAAAAAATTGATCCAACTAAACCAGTTAAGATTAATTATTTTTCTGGAAGTTATGATGATCCAAACGCTCGTATTTGGCCATTTAAAGTCATGCGTGGTAGGCAAGCTTACGATAAAAAGAATAATACGTTAGTTACTACTCATGTTTTTGGCAAAGATAAAGCTGCTTATTTACAGTCTTTTAATTGGAATGATTCTATAAAAGCTGCAATGGATTCTATCGGGGCTGATTATAGTGGCGAATATGGTTTTGTGGACAGTACATTGATGTATTGGCCTTTATCTCATATGATTGCCCCCAAAGAAGATGCTTTAGGCTGTGAAGATTGTCATAGTAAAGATGGAAAGCTACAAAATCTAACTGGTTTTTATATGCCGGGACGAGATAATAATATTTGGTTAGATCGGATAGGTTGGTTAATTGTATTATCAACTTTAGCTGGTATTTTATTGCATGGATTAGGGCGGATTGTGTTCACTACAAAAAGGAGGCTTAAATAATGGCAAAAGTTATTATGTATAAAGGTTTTGAACGTTTGTGGCATTGGTTACAAGCTGGTTTAATGATTTTTATGTTAATCACTGGCTTTGAGATTCATGGCACGATTAATTGGTTAGGTTTTGAAACCGCAATTGATGTCCATATTATTTTGGCATGGAGTCTGATTGGGCTTTGGACATTTGCGATTTTTTGGCATTTAGTAACTGGAGAATGGAAGCAATATATTCCTTCGAGTTTTGAACATATATTAGCGATGGTACGTTATTATACGATTGATATTTTTTTAGGTAACAAGCATCCTTTCCAAAAAACTACCTTGAAAAAACATAATCCATTGCAACGAATGGCCTATTTATCGTTACATCTATTTATTTCTCCAACCATTTGGATTTCAGGCGGTTTTTTATATTTGTTTTATACATTGCGGGAATTTTTAGGATTAGAATTGATTAGTTTTGGAACAGTTGCGTTAATACATACCGCAGCCGCTTTTGCTTTGTTAACATTTTTAATTGCCCATCTTTACCTTGCAATAACTACCAGTAAGAAACCTTTTGGTTATGTTAAGGCGATGATAACTGGTTATGAGGATGAAGAATAACTTGTTGTTTGAGTTTTTAATGAAAGCTGAAAAATGTTAATGGTAGTTAATCGTAAGGTATAACATTTCCCGATTGGATGGACCACAGTTATATTAAGCAAGAATCTGATATTTTTATAGATTAGACATCTTTCCTAAATAAGTATATATACTTAATTAACTGAGCTTACCGCAGAAAGCTTTTATATTCCACCGATTTCATCGGTGGCTATTCACATTCAATCCTTTCAGGATAGTTAAAACAACCCCAACGGGGTTCACACTTGAATAGCCATAGGTAAAACCTATGGAACAAATTAATTAAAATGCTCTCTGCGTCCAGCAACACGGAACATTTTAAACAAGCAAACTTAAGTTTTTTTAAGGAATACCGCAGAGCGGTATGGTAGACATTCCCAACCAAGAGGTTCATTGCCATTAAATTAAGGGCAACCATAAAGGATTGCCCCTACGTTAAATGATGATTTGTAGGGGTAATCCCTTGTGGTTACCCCAATCAATTTCCTTAACTTAATGGCAGTGAACCAAGAGGTTGGGAACGAGATAACTAGATAAAAATTATGTTATAACCTATTGAAAATAAATTATTGTTTCCTTAAATTGTTTACCAAAACTCAATTTATAACACAACCATCTTTTTTATTTTTTTGAAAAGTTATTTACACATTTTTTATCTTAAAGAGTCTGTGACAAAAGTATTATAATTAGGAAACAATTATTATGTGTCTAGGCATTCCGATGCAAATTAAACAAATTGATGGTTACAATGCTAATTGTGAAGCCAAAGGCGTGGAGCGGCAAGTAAGTTTATTTATGATGCAACATGAGCCTTTAAAAATGGGAGATTACGTTTTAGTTCACGTTGGTTATGCAATTCAAAAAATAACTTCTCAAGAATATCATTCTACGTGGGAGATTTATGATGAAATATTATGATATTCGACTATCAAGTTTTGGTAGTCCTCCATAAAGTAGTGATGACTCCAAAAAACCTGCTAGGTCTCAAATACCTAGCAAGTTTAACACTACATATTGGAGGACTACCCAAGTTTTAATTGTGATAATGAAATTCAACATAGATGCGAGCGTCGCATCTCTACCTGACTATTATTTGATTTTGTAGAGACGCAATGCTTGCGTCTCCAATCCCATCAATGCTGTTTTTTTAAAGGAGTTCTTATTATACAAAATAGAACAATAAAAATTCCAATAAAAACAAATAATCCATAGTTGATCTGTTTTTCAGGTTGAAATTGACCAATAATTTGAGAATGATTAATACTGGTTTGCATATTATATATTTGATAATCTTCAATTTCTTCTATTATATTTTCAAGCCGATTTTTATCATTCTTATATTGATTGTAAAGATGAAGAAATTCCTCAGCTTTCTGCTTTTCTTCCTGATTCATATCCAGAGATAAAAAACTTTGCGAAATCTGAAAAGTTCCATTAAGCAACTCATTATAAGCAGCAAAAGACTTTTTAATATTAGCAAGTATTTTAGGATTATCTTTAACCGCCATATCCTTTGATAAAGAAGAAATTACTTGTTGCTCTAACTTTAACCTTGTGAAATACCGAACTATGATTAAAGTTAAATTTGCAAAAATATGTTCTTTTATTGATGTGACATAAGCTATATCAGTCAATTGTCTCAAATGAGATTCGTTTGCCAAACCATCATTAAATCTATACATAATTCTATCCATATAAACAGCAAATATTAATGGTATCAATTTGTTATCTGGTTCAGCCAAAATAGCATAACTAAAATAATTACTAGTTACTTTTTGAATATCAACATCTGATTCATATAAACTACTTATAGCATAAATAAAAGCTGGCAAAGTTCTTTTTACCATTGCTCTTCTTGCTTGTTTAATTGCATAATTAGCCAATTTTTTTGCCTTAGTATAATCATTGACTAACATATATAAAAGAGCTTGTAACGTATTGATCCTTATATTTTCCTCATCACTTAAAAATGACGACCAAATTTTTTGATCAATATAATAAATAGCCTCATGAATCACTTGCTGATTATTGCTAGAATAAAGTGATTTATTATCTATTTGTTCCAATATTTCCAAAGTACCTTCATAAAGTTTGGAACCATCTTTGTTAATAGGTATAGGTAATATTAGCATTTCCTTACTATGTTTAAGGAACTGCTCTTGATCATAGGTGTTTTGAGCCATTTTATAATCCACCACAATACCAGTTCCAAATGTCAAAGCTCCAGTTATAATCGCTGCTCCGCCTAACAAAGCAAGCCCAGTACTTGTAGCTATAGCTCCAGAATAACCCAATAAAGTGCCTATGTAAGTTCCTATACTAACAGCAATAGGACTGGCAGTTCCCCCTGAAAAAAATATGGCAATTCCAGCTATAACTGTGGAGATACTGATTAATATTATACTTAACCATCCATAATCATTTGATTCAACATAAAAATTTTCAAATGTTCCAGTTTCTCCAGCAGATACCGAGTTTGTTATTATCAATAATAATATTCCTAATTTAATAATATTCATTTTGAATACCTCGTCTGCTTCTATAAAAATTATCAATAAAAAACATATAGTTCTTAGTGTTATTTCTTATTATAATTTAATATCATGCATAATTTGCACCAATATCAAACAATATTACTCGACTATCAAGTTTTTAAAGAATTGGTAATTATTGGGCTAGAGGTGTAAACATTGATGGGGTTGGGGAGACAAGCATTGATGAGGATGGAGACGCAAACATTGCGTCTCTACAAAAAATTAAACAATTATTCGACAATTTCGGTAATAGGAAGAATTTCTTCTTGAGGTTTATAAGCAAATTTTAAAAAGTACAAAAGACCACCAGCAACAATTAAAAGTGCTATTCCCAGTAGAGGACGATAAAAAATCCAAGCAATTGCAATGGTTATAAGGGACAACGTAGCTGCTATAATAAAATTGACTAAACTACCAATAAAACCAACTATATTAGCTAAAAATGGTACAACTGCCGCAAGAGTTCTTAAAACTCCAAATATAAGGTTCAAACCAATGAACATAACAATAAAACCAACAAATCGAAGTATCCAAGTTAACATAACATTAAATTCTTGTTCATGTTTAAACATGTTTTCAGCCGATGCTCTACCGTATTCAAACAATTCAATTTCGCCACCAACTTGAGTTATATAGGAATCGAAAGTTGAGCCAAATTGTTTGGCAATTATACTAACCGTATCTGGCAAAACTACTTCAAATCTTATTTTTAAATCACCAATTTGAGGTTGAGCCGGGTCTTCTCCCATGTAATAACTATTATTATAGATTTGTAATCCATCTCGAAACCCTTCTGGTATCTGTTCAAATGTTGCTTTTGTTATTGGTAATTTCTGATAATTATTAATACGATTTATTAAGCTAGGCGACAAATAAAAAGCTCCAATTGTAACTTCTTTAACTTTAAATGTACCTGAATTAAATGGCATTGAAGAAGGATTTTGGTGAACCTTCGATTGTTTGAAATTGCTAGAATCGGATATTCTACTATTCCAATCTTTGGTGTATGTGTAGGTTGTCACTGTTTCAGTACCGCCCCCTAACTTTTCTTCAGTTTCAGAATGTCGATTTTCTTGCCATTGATACATTTGTACGATACGTTGTAATTTAATAATATTGTCCTGAACAATACCAAATCTCTCATCACTCAAAGTTTCATTTGACTCTGTTTGACCGATTAAATGTACAAGTTTACCTTCGTTATTCCTATCAATTTGTTCAGCCTCAATTGAAGTAACGATGCTAATACCTTCTTCCAAAGTTTGAGCTCGATATACAGCTCGACCTTCATTCCAAAACAAAAGTGGAAATGCAACTAAAAACAAAATCAATCCTAATAAAATATTGCCAAAGGAGTTTTTTATTCGACTCCACCAAGACTCAGTAGTTACTTCAGTGTAAGACATAGTTTTTTTCCTCGTTATTAATATTTACAAATAAGTATAATAACACTTAGACTATAGTTTTTCAGATAAATATTTTGGCCAAAAGACCTGTCAGGTCTGATTTCATAAAAGTTGGAGTACAAGATTATATTGCGAGATGATGCAAAGAAATTAATAGACATCTTTTCTAAATAAGTATATATACTTAATTTATTGAGGTTATGCCAAAAGCTTTTATATTCCACCGATTTCATCGGTGGCTATTCACATTCAATCCTTTCAGGATAGTTAAAATAACCCCAACGGGGTTCACACTTGAATAGCCATAGGTGAAACCTATGGAATCAAATTAATGGGTAATTCTGCAATATGTAGTGTTAAACCTACTAGGTTTTTTGAAGCTATCACTACTTTCTATAGGACTACCAAATCTTATAACAGAAAATTAGATCAATAATTATATTCTTAAGGAACGGTATTAATACAACCATCTAATTCAGGAATAATGCTTGCAAAACATTTTCTTAATTTATTTAGTGTGTTAATATTATGCATGGTGATTTGCATTCTAAATCACTTATTATTCATAACTTTCTGCCTTAATTTTAATGCGGTCACCTTGCATTGTAAACACATTGATGTATAGTATAAATTTATGATATAATATTATAATATCTGAATTATAAAATTTTTTATTGAAAAGGATTTTTGATATGGAGACACAGATATTTGGTCATTTTGTAGAAGATTCATCAGGAAGCATGGAATACCTTAAAATTGGTCTATTACCAAGTTGCTTATCCATTAAAGAAAGTTGGCAAACTAATGGTTTATCAGCTGATTTTATAGCAAATTATGTACAAACTTTTTTTATAGGGCAACCACAAAATACTGATGCTCCAATTCCCATTCAAAGTAAACATGCTGTTAAGTATATTGCTAATGAACTATTAGAAAACGCAATGAAATTTAATGACAATAAATCGCAACATTTCATTGAAATTTCATTTAAATTATATAATGATAAATTAATATTTCATGTTACTCATGATGTCAACTCTAAAAATGTTGTTAAGCTTAAAGAATTTCTTAAAGAAATCATAAATGGAGACCCACAAGATTTATATTTTAATCGTATGGAAGCCAATGCGATAAATGATGATAAAGGTTCCGGTTTAGGTCTTCTTAGCATGATGTGTGATTATTCAGCTAAATTAGGTTGGAAATTTGAGATTTCTAAGTACAATGCTCCTATTACTTTGACAACAATGGTATGCTTAAATATTTAAATTTGGGGAAGAAATATGGAAATTAAAACTGATGAGTACAGTGTAACATACGATTCCGATATAATTGTATGCAAAGGTTCTTTACTACTAAATAGTTCAGCAGAATATGCTCCTATTTTAAATTTGTTTAATTCTGTAGCGGAAAAACAAATTCAACCATTAACTTTAGATGTTAGAAACCTTGAATTTTTAAATAGTTCTGGAATTAACACTTTCACTAAATTTATAGTTAATGTTCGTAAAAAACAGGTATTACAGTTAATAGCTATTGGGTATGGTGAAATACCTTGGCAAGTTAGATTCTTAAAAAATTTGCAACGTTTGATGCCATCTTTAGTATTAAAATTAGAATAATTGACCAGATAGAAACTTTAAGAGTTTATCTTATTCATTATATATTTAGCGAAAAATTAATGAGTTTCCCAGAAATTTCATAATGTCCACAGAACGTTCAATTCCGTGAACTAATAAATTTGGTAGTCCTGAATAAAATAGTGATATTATAAAATTAACTAATATAATTATTATAATGATATATAAAATACCAAGTAGCCCAAATATAATTTGACAATTTTTTTGGGAATTATAGCATCGTATGCTGCCCAAAAGCTTGTCCTCATGAAAATGGGGAGCTGTATAAGAAACAGCACATGGATGACTCACACTTCAGTCGCCACTTCGTTCCTACCTACTCTACATAATATATTTTATTTCAATTACTTAAATACTTGTGTATAATGATGGGTCATCACTATTAGGAACAATATTTGGTTCAAAATGTAGGGTGGATAGAATGAAATGAAATCCACCTTTTTGAAGGTTCGGTGGGTTTCCACTTCGCTCCTATTCACCCTACATAATATATTTTAATTTCAATTACTTAAATGCCTATATATAATGATGGGCCATCACTATTAGGAACAATATTTGGTTCAACTTGTTCAGAAACCCGTTTATTTTACACGGTAAAGTTAGGAACGACAAAGTATGGTTTACCTTGATAAATTGGATACTTGGTATCGACTATTAAGAAAAAAAATAAAAATTACTAAATATCAATTAATTATACACCTTTTATGTTTTATATAACATACTGACATTTAAGCATATTCATAAATTTCAAAATAGTCCAATCCCACTACTGTTTCGCAGTATTACTAATAAATTCTCCATTAGGCCAAGAAGGAGCTGCTATTATTTCTCCTAAATTAGCATCAATTAACCTTTCTCTTACCTCCAATAAACGTCCGACCAAAGCAGGTTCAGCAGCAGCATAAGCCTCCTCATTTTCTTCACGTTTAACCACTATACCTAAGAGTTCAGTGATAGCATTACCAACTGAATTTTGGGAAATAGTGACAATTAAACGACCTTTATCATCTCGATATAATATTTGTTTATATGCTGGTCGCCAACGAATTTCATTAGCAAATTGTGGGTCTTTAATTACTTGTTCCCTTAAATCACGAGCAACTCGTCTAAACCTTCCGCTACCTAATAATACTTCACCAACTTGATGAGGAAAATTAGCTTGTATTGGTATTTGAGGTTCGCCAGTGGATACCAAAGAAAAGAAGGTATTATAAAAGTCAAGAAAACCTAATAATACTTGTTCATATTCATGCCAAAAATATTGATCTTGCAGTTTTTCAATTCCACCTTTAACTTCCCAACAAGGTAAACCTTGTGGATAACCGGTTAACTTAAGACTTGATTCTGCTGCTGGTATTGGACGTAAAATTTGTAAATCTAAGATTTCTAAAAACTCGTTATAAACACCACTTAAATGCCGTAAAAATAAACTATGATGCCCACTATCAGTTAAATTTTGATCATTTGGATCAGCAAATTCAGCAGATTCTATATCCTGAGTTGGAAATACCATAAAATGATTGTGAATCATACGAATACTTGGGACTCCAGGTTTATTTAAAGGCCAAGTAGCATCCAAGCTGGCTTCTCCACTGAGAACAAGGTGTTGAGCAGGATCAGGATATTTTTCTATCATATACTCAATAATAATACGAGTCATATGATTCCAAACTTTTTTGGGTTTACGTGCAACTTGATCTCGCCTAACTGGTCTTCCTAATGGGTCTAAAATTCGTTCAGAAGTATCCAGTATCACGGAAGTGTCGAATTCAGTACTATGCCCAATCAATTTACGGTACATCAATAAATCTTCAGGTGTACGAAATAGGCCATTTTCTTCAGCCAAATTTTTTAAATTAGCTGGGCTATTGAAAAACTCAACTGGTGCCATTCCCGGTGGAATAGTTAAAGATAGTTTAGGGCGAGGAGTAACGATTGCTCTTGCAGATGCTCTCATAATTATTTCTTTATCACTTGATATTAAAGTTTTTGACTTGGAATTTTTACTTTATTTTAAGTTTATTAAAATATTAAATTTATAATAATTAATTACAATACCATCGCCAATTGAATATTTATTTCGGGAATGGAGTGAAGCGGATTTCCCGAAACAATGAATTCTGACATTGGCGAAAGTATTATAATTATTGAATAAAAGTTCCCACTTTCAAGGTTGAAAATATTTTTGAGTTCATTTTTAAACCTAAAAATACTGAAAATGAGAAAAACTTAATGGTTGAGTATTATATCATTTTTTATCCATTACTTAATTTGGATAAACGATAATTAATGATTTTACATAAAAATTATTATTGATAACTATCAAAGTAGTTTGATTTATTATGAGCTAAAATTTTGCGAAACTAAGCATATTTTAACAATGACAGTAGAATTAGTTGAAATTGACAAAAGTTGCTTAAATACAGTATTATTGCTTTGTTTAAGGATAGGTTTGATATTTGTTGAATAATTCGGTAATAGGGAATCTATTCTC
>JAUCGL010000160.1 GCA_030378105.1 Candidatus Halobeggiatoa sp. HSG11
TTCTTTATTTTGTTTTACTTCTTTTACTTCCAAATTTTCTATGTCTAGTTCTATCGGAAAAGATATATTTGTCATCATTGATTCCTTTTTTTCTTTTATCTATAATTTATTGTTTTTATTATATCATAATTCAACGCAAATTACCAAAGAGCCAATTAATTCTCACTTTATAACGAATACGCCAATATTATGAATGCTTAATTCTTATTTCAATATCATTCGGTAATAAAATCTTTGAGCCATCAATTCCAATCACACGCATTCCTTTATATAGCTTAATGTTATCATCATCAGGTAAAAATTAAACCAGTCTTTAAATACATCAAAATCCACTAGATTTTCTATTTCTTGCAAATCTTCAAAAGACAAGTTTTTAGAAAACGATATTTTTTTCATATTAAATGATAGGAATCCAAAATTTGGACTCAGGTTTCTTATAACCAATTACCAATCAACAAAAAAGGAGCCCAATAAGACGGATGCCAATAACGCTTAGTTTTAATCAACTGCTTCTGGGTTTCCTGCAAGGCTTTTGCTTTAGAAACATTTGGTTTTAACAATTGCCGATAAAATTCACTCATTGCCATCGAAGTTGCTTCATCATCAACAAACCACAAAGTAGCAATCGCACTTCTAGCACTTGCCTGAATCGCAACTCCAGCCAATCCAAGTGCAGCACGATCATCACCAACTGCCGTTTTACAAGAACTCAAAGTTAATAGTTCCAATGGATTTTCACTACGAAAACGCCCTAAACCAATGGCTTGTTGTAATTCACCTAGTTGCATTTTTTCTTGGTAAGTAAGCAAATAAGTCTTTTTCGGATCAGAACTAAATTCTCCATGAGTAGCAATATGAACAATGGAATACATACTTTCTTTTAAATACTTAGCAAACTTATCGTGAGAAAAATCTTTATTTAACAAAATATCTCTTGTAACCTGATAACTACTTGCACAAGCAGCAATATTATTCAATTCATCAGTAACTTTTGGCAAAGGAGAATGTTGCAATCTTGATTCTGACAAACCAACTAGTAACATTTTATTTTTCTTGTTTAACTCAAGAACTTGTGGATTAACAAGCTTCAAACCCGGCGTGATAGATACAGCATATTTTTCAATTAAAAACTGTTTGCCATCATGTAAGCTGGAAAAAGGTATCATGCGTAAATTGCCATCAGGCACAAACACTAATGTATCAATATTATCCAGCTTGTCTTCAATCGGTTTAATCAACCAGTTATGTAGCTGCTGTGCTGTGGATAAAAAACGATTATGAGGTCTAGTTTGAAGTTGTGAGCGTAAGTCCCAAGCAGTATCTTTAATTTCATTCTGAGTAATATCATTTATAATTTTTTGATAAATAATTCCTTGAATACTAACTAGTAAAACCAGTCTATCTGGCAAAGGAATCGGGTAAATAATAGCTGTATTTTGTAACTCTTGCTGTAATGAAATTGACAATTTTTCATAATCAAGTATGGAATGAGTTTGAGCTTGTAGATTGACTACACATTCATCTTTAAAATAATCTTGTAATTCAGTTGCTTTAACTGATTCAATAGTATCGACAGCTTCTATTAATAATTTTTCTTGCTCCGATGGATTTGATTCTGCTTTTTGTAGTAATACATCGGCAAGTCCGTAATGAACTGGTCTAACTACTTTTTGAAATAATCCCATTGGCAGCCGATAACCAACTTCTAAAAACTGTTGGACAGGAGTTAGGTTTTTGGAGGCTAAACGATAAGCTTCGATTATTTCATCCAAATCACGCTCTAACTTTTGTAAAATCCTAGCTTTTTGCCAATACCAACGGTATAACAGATGAGAATAATTGTTTGCTAAAGAATCTGTATTTTTTGAAGAAGCTGTAGAAATTGTACTGTCGAAAAATATAGCCTGATTAGTGAATTTGAGTGCTTCTGTATAACGTTGCTGAAACTCATATAGTTGTCCTAAATATCCATAGGCTGTGGATGAAATATTTGATTTAAGGCTATTTTGTAAAGCTGAATATGCAAGAGAAGTTATTTGCTGTCTATCTTGTTCAGTCAATTCAATTTCTGCAATAAATTCTTCAAACTGTTTGATTTCTTCTGGAGTTAATATATCTCTATCTGTAGCTAATAATTTTTTGGTATTTTGTCGTTCTTTTGTTAGCAATCTATCTTTCTGTAACACTTCTAACGCAACAATACCCAAGGCTAACCAATCTTCTTCATCGTTTTCAATGAGTGATTGCAACTGTTTCAATTCTGTTTCAATTTCATTCAATGGCATCATGCTGATTAATTTAACTTTTAATTCATTCAGAAAAGCAGTAATAACTTGTTTTTTAGCATTAACTTTTTCGGCTTCTAATCTACTATCTCGATATGCTTCAACAGCTTCAAAGTATTTTTGCCAAGCATTTTCAATATCTGGTTCTAAATATTTACCCCAAGCAGTCAATACATTACCTTTGCTATTTAAGGCTCCAGCTAATATTTTTGGTGAACCTTTTGCTTCCGAAATACTTGTTTCTGCAAGCCAAAATGCTTGGGATAAATATTCAGGAATGTTATCAACTTTTTCCACAGGCTGTTTTAATTGAAAAGTTGCCTGTAAACGTTCACCAAGAAACAATCGAGCATCGCTGGATTGAGTATAAATAGATGCACGGCGTTTAGGGTCTTTTATTTGGTCAACTAATGACAGTGTTTTTTTAAGTGTTGCGAACATATCTGTATACATTTCATTGACTTGGTAAGCTGCTGTCAGTCGAGTTAATACATCAGTACACTGTTCTGCATATTTTTCACAGTCAATTTGGGCCAGATTTTGTTCCCAAATATCTATTGCTTGCTGGGTATCATTTTGCTGAAATAAAACATCGCCTTGTAGAATATTATCTACGACATTGTTTAATTGTAAGCTAGTTACTATTATTAAGATGGTTATGTTCATTTTGATTCCTTATTCGGCTTTGATTTCATAATAGCATTCTTTACAACCGTTCTGTAAATGTTCTGCTATACCAAGTTTAATTTGATTGTCGGTAGTATTTTTAATTATTTTATCAATAGAACCATGCCAATATTCTTCTTTTAAGGTTGGTTGATAACGGATAAAAGCACTGGCTAACCAATCACTTGTACGTTGTTCCGAATCAAAAATAATAAAAACAAACCATTCATATTGTTGATTTGGTTGGAGAGTTATATCGTAATCGGCCAAATTAACATGACAAATAAAATCTCCTTGAAGATGTCTTTCGCATACTGTTTTTTGCTCAAAGGTATGCTCAATAAGTGGTTCATTTGCACCAAATTTGTTCAATGTGAAACCAATATTATATTGCCATTCTGAAGACATATACCAATATATAGTCGGTTGTTTATTAGCTGTTAAGCTTTCTTTCCGAAGTGGAGCGATAGGTGCAACAATAGTTGGTAATTTAATTGTTTCAGCAACAGGTGGTGTATTTCCTCTACCCACTTTGCGTTTGAACGCTATACTGTTAGCTCGACCAACTTTGCGTTTAAATGCTATGCTGTTAGCTCGACCGACTTTACGTTTGAACGCTATACTGTTAGCTCGACCGACTTTACGTTTGAATGCTATACTGTTAGCTCGGCCAACTTTGCGTTTGAATGCTATACTGTTAGCTCGACCAACTTTGCGTTTGAATGCCACACTGTTGGCTCGACCGACTTTGCGTTTGAATGCCAAACTGTTAGCTCGACTTTTGCTAAAAGATGTACTGTCTTGATTACTTTTTTCAGCAACTTCTTCAATATCTCCAGCATCTCTTCTACGTTTTTGTAATACGTCTGATTGTTCCAACACTAGTTTACACATTTTAACTGGTTCTTCAGCAGCAACATTTATTTCTAACAAAGTAACTATAAAGATACTGCAATAAAAGAATATTTTTAAAATTTTCATAACAATTACCTTAATTTAACTATCGTGTGAAACCTGCGAGGTTTTGGAAACCTCGTAGGTTTTTCTATAGTATGATTATACTGTTTTGAAGCTCACAATTGCAATGGTTTTGGAATATAAAATATAGTATTTCTCAGTTGTATAAAATCCATAAAACAATTAGAATGATAAACAACAGTTTAATTAGCTATGATTTATATACTTAAATTTAAACATTTTTACAATAGGTTTTTAATATGAAATATTTACCAATAATTTTATTAATAACAACGTTATCTACCAACGCCGAAGTCATCACAGATGGCACACTCGGCCAAAATGTTAATTTACCCGGTCCTGATTTCCAAATTGAAGCAGATTTAGGTCAACAACTATTGATGGTTTGATTCGTTCGACAATTCCAAATGCCGATATGTATTTCCTTAATCCAAATGGAATTATGTTTGGGCCAAATACTAAGTTGGATGTACAAGGAAGTTTTCATGCTAGTACTGCTGATTATTTGCGGTTAGGGGAAAATGGGCGGTTTGATGCTCGTTATCCAAGTGATAGTTTATTGACAGTTGCACCGGTGGAGGCATTTGGTTTTTTGGATGGTGATATTGCTGATATTTCGGTTGGAGGACATGGGGAATTTTTATCTACTGTATCTACTGTTATTGAGGGTACTACATACGAAGAGATACAAGATAAGTTAAAAGAACAATACCAAGGAAAATATGGGTTAAGTGTACCTGAAGGTAAAACTTTATCATTAATTGGTGGTAATTTGACTATAAAAAATTATCCTTTTTTAAATATAACAAAACGATATCTTAATGAGGATGGTAGTTTTGATAGAGAATATGAGTCTTTACATGTCAGGTTAAGTACTATGTATGCTCCAAATGGGCGAATCAACTTAGCTAGTGTTGCTTCTAAAGGTGAAGTTAAGTTAGGTGATGATTTTGTGGATGTATCTTCGTTTACTAGAATGGCTGATATAAACATCAAAGAAGAATCACAGATAGAAACCAGTGGTGAAGGTGGTGGTGCTATCTTTATTCGTAGTGGACAGTTTGTTGTTAATAATAGTGAAATTAAAGCTGATACAAAAGGTCAGCAAAATGGTTATGGGGTTGATATTGAAGCTAATAATATTAATGTAGAAAGAGGAGGATCTATTTCTAGTGATACACGTGGAGAAGGAAATGCAGGCCATGTTTTGATAATGGCAAAAAATAATATTAATGTTGAAAGAGGAAATATTAGGAGTGATACATTTGGAAAAGGAAATACAGGTAAAATTTCTATTGAAGCCAATGATATTTCTTTAACTAAGAGTAATATTGTAAGTAGTACAAAAGGCGAAGGCAATGCAGAAGAGATAACGATTAATGCTGATGATATTTTTTTAAATGAAGAAAGTAGAATCTTCAGTAGTTCAGGCGGAATAAATTCAGGAAAGATAATGATTAATGCTGATAATATTTCTTTAAATAAATTAAGTGGGATTGCTAGTATAGCATTTGGAAGAGGAAATTCAGGAGAAATAGTGATTAATGCTGATGATATTTCTTTAAATAAAGGAGGTAGGATTTCCAGTAGTAGTGGAGGAAATGCTGGTAATGTTTATATTTATGCGACTGGTATAATAAGTGTTATAGGTGTAAATACACAAGGTTGGGGTAGTAGTGCTATTGCCTCAAATTCTAATTCTAAAAGGAAAGGTATTATAGGTGGTAAAGGTGGTAATATCTTAATAAAAGCAAAAGAATTAATTGTGAAAGACGGAGGACAAATTAGCGTTAGTTCGATTGCTTTCGAAGGTATGCAAAGTAATCAAAGTGGTAATATTAATATTCATGTTTCAGATTTGATAACATTGTCCGGTGTTAACCCTTATGGAGAAAATAGAGATGGTTTTGGAGCCGGTATTTATGCTCGTAGTATTGGAGAAAAAGCTGGAGATGGAGGTTCAATTGAATTGTCTGCTGGTTCATTAATCATTGAAGATGGAGCAGTTATTGAAACAAGTACTTATAGTACAGCATATGCCGGTGATATCAATATTAAAGTCAATGGAACTGTGCAAATCAGCGGTGAATCTCCGGAAATTAAATCATCAGGACTAAGTGATATCCATAAACAATATTTAGAAGATTTTTCCCCTCATATTTATAACCAATCAACAAGTGGGATTTATTCTAACTCTTATGATTCTTCAGAACAATCAGGTCAAGGAGGTGACATTGAACTTGCTGCTCAGAATCTTGTTATGACAAATAAAGGTACTATTTCAACTAGTAGTTCTGGTGGTGGTAAAGCCGGTACAATTGCATTAATAGTTGACCAACTTCAATTAGATAATACAGCCAAAATTACTTCTGAAAACAAATTAACTAATACTTTTGACAAAAAACCAGAACAATTTTTAAATACAGGCGATATATTGGAAGTTACTGATGATGGTAAAATTGAAATAAGGTTTATTTTGGATGATAAATCTATTTTATTTGCTCCACCAATTAATACCGTTGCTAATCTTGCCGAATTAGAGAAGTTAAAGGAACAATATAACAATTTAACTGGAGGACAAGTAGTAGAAGTTGAAGACATAGGCCATGGTCAATCAGCACGTTTTATATACGGTAAAGCAATTTTTTATGATTATGATTCAAGAAAAACTGTCGAAATTAATGACTGGTTTCAAATAAAAAAACGAAATTCAGCTACTTTAATAGATTATGAAGAACTTGATAAAATTAATTTCAGACATTATTCAGAACTTGAACCTTTGCCTTATCCTGCTGGTACTGTTATTAAAGTCAATGATTATACTGAAAGTTACGATGATTTCTTAAATAGAAAAGGAAAACCAGCAACATTTATCTATACAGTTTCTATTAATTTTAATTCTTTGACTAATAGAACAATTATGGAGAAAACAACAACAAGAGTCATTGACCACACAGTAGCTAACGAAACAGAATTAGAACATTTATCAGACCAAATATACCTTGGAGAAAAAGATAGAGCAACTGTATTAGATGCTGGTAATGGTGAGCCTGCTAAGTTTGTTTATTATAACGACAAATGGATTAAATTAGGAATCACTCATAAAACAGCAAACACAGACGAACTTGAACAGCCACAATATCCTCAAGTCGGCAATATAGCTAAAGATGGAAATAACAGATTTATTTTTTCTGGTCAAGAATGGCTCCCAACCACAAATTTTGAACAACAATCAGTTCAACATGGTGAAATAGTAGCAGTCGAAAATCAAGGTGAGCATGAATATTTCACTTATACCAAAAACGGTTGGAAACAAAGAGATATAGGTGAAGATGTTGGAAAAATTACTATCACCACCAATATTGGCGAAATAGTAGCTGTCGAGAATCAAGAGCAACTTCAACATTTCTTCTATACCAAAGATGGTTGGAAACAACAAACTATGGGTGGAAATGCTGGCACAATCACTATCACAACTTATAAAGGCATTCATTTATTCAACGATAGCCAAATCACTACTCAAGCTATCAACTCAGGAGGTGGCGGCATCACCATAAAAGGTGACGGATTATTACACATTGTTAATAGTAAAGTATCAAGTAGTGTCAAAGCAGGAGCCGGTGACGGTGGCAATTTAACCCTTGATCCAAAATTTATCGTCCTTGAAAATGGCGAAATCCTTGCTCAAGCTAATAAAGGCGGTGGTGGCAACATAAACATCAATACCGACAGTATTTATCGTTTTGGAGATGAAACCGCTAATCCGATAGATGCTTCTTCAAAACTAGGAATAGATGGCGAAATTGATATTACTTCACTTGATGTTAATGTGGCAGACAGCATGTTAGCATTACCTGTTGAATTTGTTAGCCATGCTGATAAGATAGAATCATGTAGTTCCCGTGATACTGAAAACCTAAGCACTTTAAAAATAATACCAACAAGAGGAAACTCCAATTCCCCAGAAGATTTATTACCTAGCCCCCCACATTTTTTCACACCCAAACCACTGACAACAACAAACAAAGGCTCAGTACCAAAATTTGCAGCTTATGATACTGGTTGCAAGCTTAAACAGAGTATTAACAAGTGAAATGTCATTTGTATTAAGGGCAGACACGCAGGTCTGCCCCTACAAAACACAATATATTTCAATATGGTAGGGGCGAACCTATGTGTTTGCCCTCCTTTTAAAACCTTTAAATCTATGACTTTGCTTTTTAATTCTGAAAATTCTATAATCCTGTTAATCCTGATTCTGACAATTTCAAAAGGAAAACAAAATGAAATATTTACCAATAATTTTATTAATAACAACGTTATCTATCAACGCTGAAATAATAACTGACGGCACACTCGGCCAAAATATTAATTTACCCGGCCCTGATTTTCAAATTGGAGCTGACTTAGGCCAACAACATGGTGGTAATCTCTTTCACAGCTTTCAAGATTTTAACTTGAATAGTTTGGAAAGTGCTACTTTCTCTGGACCAAATAATGTTCAAAATATCTTAAGTCGGGTCACTGGCGGCAATCCTTCAAATATTGATGGCTTGATTCGCTCGACTATTCCTGATGCTGACATGTATTTTCTTAATCCAAATGGGATAATATTTGGGCCAAATGCTAAGTTGGATGTGCAAGGAAGCTTTCACGCAAGTACTGCTGATTATTTGCGTTTGGGAAATGGGGGGCGGTTTGCTGCACAAAATCTGAATAATAGTTTATTGACTATTGCACCGGTAGAGGCGTTTGGTTTTTTGGATAATGATGTTGCTGATATTTCGGTTGAAGGACATGGAGAAATTTTATCTACGGTTATTGAGGCTATTACAAGCATAGAGATGGACAATAAAATAAAGGAATTAGAAGAACCATATCAAGAGAAATATGGATTAACTGTACCTGAAGGTAAAACTTTATCATTGATTGGTGGAAATTTAACTATAAAAGATTTTCCATTTTTAAATATAACAAAACGATTTTTTAATAAGGATGGTGGTTTTGATGGAGAATATGAGTATTCACACAATTTAGGTATTATGTATGCTCCAAATGGGCGAATCAACTTAGCTAGTGTTGCTTCTAAAGGTGAAGTTAAGTTAGGTGATGATTTTGTGGATGTGTCTTCGTTTACTAAAATGGCTGATATAAACATTAAAGAAAAAACACAGATAGATACCAGTGGTGAAGGTGGTGGTATCTTTATTCGTAGTGGACAGTTTGTTGTTAATGATAGTGAAATTACAGCTGATACAAAAGGTCAGCAAAATGGTTATGGGATTGATATTGAAGCTAATGATATTTTTTTAACTGAAAGTAACATTTTCAGTAATACAGAAGGAAAAGGAAATGTAGGTCAACTTTTGATAGTAGCACAAAATAATATTAATGTAGAAGGGGGGGGGTATAAGTAGTGATACATGGGGAGAAGGAGATGCAAGCCAAGTTTCTATTAAAGCTAGTGATATTTATTTGACTGAAAGTATCATTCATAGTAATACGTGGGATGAAGGAAATGCAGGCCAAGTTTTGATAACGGCAAAAAATAATATTAATTCAGAAAAAGCACGTATTACTAGTGATACATGGAGCAAAGGAAATGCAGGCCAAATTTTTATTAAGGCTAATGATATTTTTTTAACTGAAGATAGCATTTATAGCGATACATGGGGCGAAGGAAATGCAGGTCAAGTTTTGATAATGGCAAAAAATGATATTAATGTAGAAGGAGGATATATAAGTAGTGAGACATGGGGAAAAGGAGACGCAAACCAAGTTTCTATTCAGGCTAGTAATATTTTTTTAAATAAAGAAAATATTGTTTCTAGTAGTGCATTTGAAGAAGGAGATGCCGGTCAAGTTTCTATTCAGGCTAGTAGTATTTCTTTAAATGAAGGAAGTCGTATTTCTAGTAGTGCATTTAAAGAAGGAAATGCCGGCCAAGTTTCTATTGAAGCCAATGATATTTCTTTAACCGGGAGTCGCATTTTAAATGGCACACTTGGAAAAGGAAATGGTGGTGATATTGAAATAAAAACCAAAAATTTAACAATTGAAAATGGTGGTTCAATCAATGTAGGCTCAATTGCAGATTCAGACGAGGAAAGTGGTAAAGGCGGTAATATTATTATTTATGTTTCAAATCAAGTAAAATTGTCAGCTGTCAATCTTCATGGTGAAGATAGTTATGGCTTTGGTTCTGGTATTTATGCTCGTAGTATTGGAAAAAAAGCTGGAGATGGCGGTTCAATTAAATTATCTGCCGATTCGTTAATTATTGAAAATGGAGCGGTTATTGAAACAAGTACCGATAGTACAGCACCTGCCGGTAATATCAATATTCAAATCAATGGAACCGTGCAAATCAGCGGTGACTCTTCGCAAATTGAATTAAAAGAACTAAGTGATAGCCATGAACAATATTTAAAAGATTTTTCTCCTCTTATTTATAACCAATCAACTAGCGGAATTTATTCTAATTCTAATAGTTCTTCAGAACAATCAGGTCCGGGAGGTAATATTGAACTTGCTGCTCAGAATCTAGTCATGACAAATAAAGGTACTATTTCAACTAACAGTGCTGGTGGTGGTCAAGCTGGTAAAATAAAGTTAACAGTTGACCAACTTCGATTAGACAATACAGCCAAAATTGCTTCTGAAAGTAAATTAACTAATACTTTTGACAAAAAACCAGATCAATTTTTACTTACCGGTGATATAGTGGAAATAACTGATGATGATGGTAAAATTGGAACAAAGTTTAGCTTGAATGATGAATTTGTCATATTCGCTCCACCAGTTTATACCGTTGCTAATCTTGCCGAATTAGATAAGTTAAAGGAGCAATATAACAATTTAACTGGAGGACAAGTAGTAGAAGTTGAAGACATAGGGCATGGTCAATCGGCACGTTTTATCTATGGTGAAACAAGTTTTTATGATTTTGATTCAGGAAAAACTGTCAAAATTGATGAATGGTTTCAAATAAAAAAACAAACTCCAGTTACTTTAAAAGATTATGAAGAACTTTTTGAAATTAATTTCGAGTATGACCTTGACATAATGTAAAAAAGAAATAGTATGTATTTAAACAAATATTCCCAAGAGGCAATAGCAAATGTCAGCAAACATAATATCATCAGAAAATGGTTCAATAACGATACAAGTTACC
>JAUCGL010000161.1:0-10385 GCA_030378105.1 Candidatus Halobeggiatoa sp. HSG11
AAGTAACAAATGTAGGGTGGATAGAATGAAATGAAATCCACCATTTTGAAGGTTCGGTGGGTTTCCACTTCGTTACTACCCACCCTACATAATATATTTTCATTTCAAATACTTAAATACTTGTGTATAACGATGAGAACTCCTGTTTGGGAACACAATGCTGTTAAAGCTCTGCTTTGAATTGAGATAAAATATATCATTGTTAACGACGAAGCGGAGATTCTTGGCAGTACGTTCCCAAACAAGAGTTTGGGAACGATATTAAAACTTAATCTTCAGGGATATTTGGTCTTGCCATATAACACTAAACTATCAAGTTTTTTAAACTACTCTATACTGATAACATCAAATTATTTCACTGTAACCAAATTAAAATTATGAAAACTGGGGAATTAATATAACTACTCATGACCAGAAATGGATGTATCGGGCTTTAAAACTTGCCAACAAAGGAGAAGTTCCGGTTGGTGCCATAATAGTGCAAGATGATATATGTATTGCTGAAGGCTGGAATCAACCGATTGCTTGTTGCGATCCAACTGCTCATGCGGAAATAATTGCATTACGACAGGCTGCTAAACAGGTTAATAATTATCGTTTAATCAATGCAACTTTGTATGTTACGCTTGAACCTTGTATTATGTGTGCAGGAGCGATTATTCAGGCTCGTATTAAACGAGTTGTATTGGTGCTTATGATGAGAAAGCCTGAGCTGCTGGCAGTCGTTTTGATATTTTGCGAGATACTCGGCATAATCATCAGGTGGAGTGCATAAGTGGAGTTCTTGCACATGAATGTAAACAATGTTTGAGTGATTTTTTTGTGCGGCGGCGTTTAAAAAATTAATAGTTCTGCAATATATAGTGTTAAATCTACTAATTCTTTGAAACCTATTAAATGTTGCGAAAACAGGTAATCTTGAACAAAGTAGTGATAATTCCAAAAAACTTGCTAAGTCTCAGGTTTAACAATACATATTACAGGATTACCAAAATTTAAAAACTCATTATTTAGTAAAATACAAATATAATAATACTAAATTACTTATAGCAAAAAATATTGTTGTTCGTTTCCAAAAAGTAACTGGATTACGTTCTCGTAAAGGCAAGGAGCGAGGGTGGGATAAATCGTATAGAAATTCTGATAAGGCTTCATAACGCTTAGTTGGATAAGGATTAACCGCTTTTTTTAAAGAACTGTCTAACCATAAAGGCAAATCGGGATTGTGACGACTAGCTGAAACGTATTTTAATTTAATAGGATCCATTTTTGGATCAACACCATAAGGTAAATTACCAGTCAGCATTTCGTAGGCAATCACTCCTAAAGAAAAAATATCAGAGCGAGTTGTACCAGTATGACCTTGAAAATATTCTGGAGCAGTATAATTACGAGTACCTAATAAATTAATCCTTTCAATTGGAGTGCTTATCTCTTCAAGACCAGCAATTTTAGTGGAACCAAAATCAATTAACTTAATAGTCCCACGTTTATCAATCATGATATTTTCTGGTTTAATATCTTGGTGTAACATTTCCATCCGATGGAATGCTCGTAACCCAGAAGCAATCTGTTCGATAACAGCCCGCACTTCACCTAACGGTGGATTGGTATGATCTTCCATCCACTCCCGCAAAGTTTGTCCTTGAATATGTTCAGAAACGTAGTATAAACATTGACGATGGCGTTTATGTTCATAGACCTTCATCACATGAGGGTGAGTTAAACGTTTACCAATCCATTCTTCATGTAAAAATCGGTCAATATAACCCGGATCATCTTCATAATTAACTGATGGAGTTTTTAATACTACCTGTTTTTGAGTTTCTTCATCTAAAGCTAGATAAACTTGAGTACGGTTACTTGCGTAAAGTTCCCTTAATATGTGATAACCATCTAATCGCATACCTTGAGACAATGGCGGAGGAAATGGAAGTTCAGTTAATTTTTTATAAACTGCATTAGGGTCTTGGGTTGATAAACCATCAATCCGTACAATTTGACAAGTTAAATTATCTGGACTTTCATTGGCAAAAGCGATTGAGACTATTTTCTGACAAGCTTTATCTAAATCAGGTAAGTTTTCAACAATAGTATCAATAATAACTTCACTACTAACATATTCATGAATTCCGTCTGTAGTGAAAACAAATAAATCGTCTGTATCTATAGTGGCACTGCTATAATCAATATCTAGGTGCAACTCAATTCCCATTGCTCTAGCTAAATATTCTTGGCCTTGTGCTGCTACAAAATGATGATCTTTAGTTAAGCAAGTTAGTTCTCGACCCCTTAAATGCTGGATTCGTGAGTCACCAATATGAAATATATGACCGGTATTTGATTTAAGAATTAAAGCACTAAAAGTGGTAACTAAACCTTTATTGGTTCCATATAAATGATAACCTTGTCCATACAACCAACGGTTAAGTGCGGTAAGAATTTTTTGAGCAGCAGTTTTAACACTCCACGATTCTGGAGTACTAAAATAATCGTTTAAAAAACCTTTAACACTATATTGACTCGCTTTGTCACCAGCTTCACTACTGCTAACTCCATCTGCAATAACAGCAGCTATCCCTTTGGTAGTTAATAAAGGTTCAGGAGGAACCATTACTCCAAAAGAATCTTGATTTTTAGCTTTGCGTCCTGTATCTGAGTAACTACCAGTCGTTATTGAAAGTGTGCTTGGCATAAGTGAAGAATAGATGTTAAAGGGAGTGAAAGGTGGACAAATTGCCCACCTCATGTTAAATAACTGTAATTAATTTTCTACAGTTAATGAACATCAATCATTTGAACTGTACCATCAGGCAAGACTTCAGCCATTTGACCTGAAGGTTCTTCAAAGAAGATAGCCACAATTACAAGTACGATTACAGCTGCACCACCAATTGTTAAGAAGAATGTTGCAGTGTCAACAAATGATAATACAGTCAAGAAAACAACTGCACCAACATTACCATAAGCTCCGGTTAAACCAGCGATTTGTCCAGTCATACGGCGTTGAATGATAGGTACAACAGCAAATACAGCACCTTCACCAGCCATAACAAACATTGAACAGAACATGGTGACGGCTACTGCCCCAATAATCCACCAACTACTATCAATTAAACTCATAAAGAAGTAACCAAGAGATAGACCGGCAAGCAAAATTATCAAGGCTTTTTTACGACCAAAGTTATCACTGAAGAAACCACCAATAGGACGGGCAACTAAGTTCACAAAAGCATAACTAGCTGCAATCATACCAGCATAGACCTGATTCATCCAAGGTACTGTTTCGGTGAAAGTGTCCAAGAAAAATAAAGGTAACATGGAAACAACTGCTAATTCAGAACCGAAAGTACAGAAATAAGATATATTCAACATAGCAACTTGTTTGAATTTATAACGGTGAATTTCTGGTACTGGAGTTGTGAAAATGTCTTTGTTGATTTTATAAACATGATAAGTTTGGAATAAATATAGAGCTACCAAACCAGCATAGATAGAATTAGATTGCATTGCGGTTATCATGCTCAAATTGGCTGGAGACAGTTTCCATACTAAAATTGCCAAAGCCAAATATAGAGGGATATTCATAACCAAATAGAGTACGAAATCGCCTGGGCTAGTTACTTCCATTGCACCAGTTTTGTTAGGTTTAAAGTAAGTTGAGCCGCGAGGGGTATCTCTAACAGCAATATAGTATACAACAGAATAACAAATAGCAACACAACCACTTAAACCAAGAGCATATCTCCAAGCATTTTCAGGATCAATGACAGAACCTAGAATCATAGCAACAGTAGGCAAAGTAAGGGCAGCACCAGCAGAACCAAAGTTACCCCAACCACCATAAATACCTTCGGCTAAACCAACTTGTTTGGCTGGAAACCATTCACCAATCATACGAATACCAATCACAAACCCAGCTCCAACAAATGCTAATAGGAACCGCATAAATGCCATTTGTTCAAATGTTTGAGTTAGGGAAAATCCAATACATAAAGTTCCAGAAATAACCAGCAATATAGTATACATGATACGAGGGCCGAATTTATCAACCAACATACCAACAGCAATCCGTGACGGAATAGTTAATGCTACGTTCAAAATCATCAACACTTTTATTTGTTGTGGTGATAATCCTAATGCATCTCGAATTGAACCCATTAAAGGAGCAGCATTAAACCAAATATAAAAGCTAATAAAGAAAGCAAACCACGTAAAGTGGAGAGTCCGAATTCGCTCGGACTTTAAATTAAACAGATTAATATTTTCAGACATTCTAAGTAAATCCTCAGTGGGTTGAACTTACTATAATAGTTATTACAAATTTAAGGTAATCACAACAATATCCGTATACACCTTAAAAATATTTTAATCTTTATACAAAACGGTTAATCAAACTGACCTAAGTTCTGAATTCGTTTTAAAGTGTAAAGATACCATAAGTAAATATTCAATAATACTAAAATTTTAACAAATATACATTAATAAATATACAACGGTTATTTCTGTATTTAATAAAGAAAAAATATTATCAACGTTATTAATAAAAAGCAAGACAAAAAACCACAAAATTATATGGATTTCAAATTTTAAGTTAATTTATATTTAAGTTAAAAAAATAAACTCAAAGTATTTCAATAAATTATTATATCAGAACTTGCTTATATTCTATTTATTTAACTATGAATATAAAATATTGTGAGCATCTTTATAAATCAAAAATTCTATCTAATACAAGGTAATAAATGTTGTTATAAAGCAACGGTTGTGGTATAAAAGTCTACTTTACAACAGTTGTGGTAAGAATGTTTTGACAATAAAATCTTGTAGTTGGATAATACTGTATTAAATCAAAAATCATACATATTTTTTATGTTCTTTACGTCTGGTTCCAGCTCTTTGAGTTATCACTCCTTTGACAGCTTCAAAATCAGCGATCTCTAAAGTTGGATAATTGGAATTTAACGGTTTTAAAAACAACTTTTCATTGTCAATGACCAATTGTCTAAAAATATATTCTTCGTCATGCATAGCTAATACATAAGAACCATTTTCAACCACACCATCCGGTTCAATAATTATTATATGCCCTTCCTTAAATTCGGGTAACATACTATCTCCTAAAACTCGCAGGGCAAACGGTTCTTTTCCACAATTGTTCATGGTAAATTAATTAAAGTTGGTGGAGTCCAATCAGTGGCAATATGTTCTGCTACAACTGTAGTATAAATGCCACCTCTAACATTAAATTCTGCTCGTAGCCGCATAAAATTTGGTTTACAAACTTCTGCTAATTCATTCAAAATTTGATTGGTGACAGCTTCATGAAAAGCACCATTATCACGATACGACCAAATATAATTTTTTAAAGATTTTAATTCCACACAAAGTTCTTTAGGTACATAATCCAAAAATAAAGTTGCAAAATCAGGCTGGCCAGTTTTGGGACATAAGCAAGTAAATTCTGGAATACGAATGTGAATTGTGTAATCACGTTCTTGATTAGGATTGAGAAAGGTTTCGAGTTGATTTGACATAAATTTGAAAGATTTACCTTAACTTAAGCTTATTCGTAACGCTGCCGCAGTAGCAAAAGGAGAAAGAGTTAAAGACAATGATAATAATGCTCCAAGAAAATAAATCTGTCCTGCTACTGGAAATCCACGAGCAGCTTCATTAACCGCACCAGCAGCAAAAATTAATACTGGAATGTATAAAGGTAATACCAGCAAAGATAATAACACTCCACCTCGCCGTAATCCAACTGTTAACGCTACTCCAATTGCTCCTACTAAACTTAAAATTGGAGTTCCTAAAGCCAAAGTTATAATCAATGTTACAGTTGAACTTTCTGGCAAAAACAATAAGATACCTAAAAATGGAGCTAATAAAATTAATGGTAAACCAGTAACTAACCAATGAGCTAGTACTTTAGCTAATACCAATAATGGCAGGGAATGTGAAGATAAAGCAATCTGTTCTAAACTACCATCTTCAAAATCAGAGCGGAACAGATTATCTAGTGATAGCATGGCAGCCAATAAAGCAGCAACCCAAATTATACCCGGTGCTATTCCTTGTAAAATCTTGGATTCTGGTGAAATCCCTAACGGAAATAAACTTATAACAATAACAAAAAATAATAACGGGTTAGCCAATTCAGCACGATGGCGATAAGCCAAAGTTAAATCACGTTTTAATAAAATCTTAAAAGCAGATAGATCGGAAGCCATAAGTAATTTTTTAACAATAAAAAAGACGCAACCAGTGCGTCTCTATAACAAAATTTAATAAATGAACGTACTATAAAATAATATACGTTTTTTATGATTTTCGGAGTACAAGGTTCCCTTGTTTCGATTTGCAAGGAGACCTTGCTACTCCAAAAGTTGACACGCTCATAAATAAGAAAATGCTTAATTATACTGCAAAATTGATTTGTTTTTTCAACTTTTTCATTGCATTATTTTCAATTTGCCGAATTCGTTCAGCAGATACTTTATAATGTTTAGCCAACTCTTGGAGAGTGATTTTTTTATCACTTAACCAACGCTTTTTAAGTATATCTTGACTACGAGCGTCTAATTTTTCAAATGCACTATGCAATTGTTCATTACCGTAAGATTTCCAATCAGCTTCTTCAACAATAGCTGCCGGATTATATCTATAATCTTCTAAATAAGCAGCCGGAGCGAAGTTTTTTTCATCATCTTCAGTTTCATTAGTTGGGCCATCAAAAGCGACATCCTGCATAGTCATCCGCTTTTCCATCTCTAGCACATCTTTATTACTGACCCCTAAATCATTAGCGATTTGTACAACTTCAGCATGTGATAACCAACCTAAACGTTTTTTCATACTGCGTAAGTTGAAAAATAATTTACGTTGAGCTTTGGTTGTAACAACTTTTACAATACGCCAATTGCGTAAAATAAACTCATGAATTTCAGCTCGAATCCAATGGATTGCGAATGATACTAAACGTACACCTACATTAGGATTAAATCTTTTAACAGCTTTCATCAGACCAATATTGCCTTCTTGAATTAAATCTGCCTCAGATAATCCATAACCACGATAGCCATGCACTATATATAACACAAATCGTAAATGTGATACTACTAATTTTTTAGCAGCCCCTAAATCTTCATCATTATAAAGACGCTCTGCCAATTCTTTTTCTTCTTCTTTAGTAAGAACTGGAATTGTTTTAATATTATTAACATAGCTGTCAAGACATAATTCTGAAACAGCTAACTGCATACCAACACGAGAAGTTAAATTTGCCATTTTTTTCCCCAAAATTTTATAGTTATAACGATTGTTAGCACTCTATCAAAGTGAGTGCTAAATTCACTATGGAGGTATATAATTAAAAAACAATCTTTAAAATGTTTAAAATATTTAATTTAAATATAAATAATATTGATGACAAATTGAAGGAGGTAGTAAATTCAATGTCATCGCCAATTGGATATTTATTTCGGGAATGGAGTTAAGCGGATTTCCAGAAACAGCGAATTTTGATATTGGCGAAGGTATTAAAATTGAGAATTTAATAGTTGAAGAATTCAAGTCAAATTTTTTTCGATTTTAAGGTTATAGGACTTACGCTATGAATTTGTTAAGATACAAATAGTTATAAAAAATCATATCATTTGTATAATTTGCATATAAACTATATTTATATAGTTCTGTCATTCCCGTGAAAACGGGAATCTAGGAATCTTTGAGACCGCTAGATTCCCACTTTCGTGGGAATGACAATTAATTAGTTTATATTGTAATAAATATATGATTTTAATGCAATTCACACTTTATTATGTTTGTCAATGCGTAAGTCCTAGGTTAATCTTAATTATGCCTTTTGAATCATTTCCAGTAATTACTATTTAATGAAAAGAACGAATGGGAATGGATATTTTAAAATAAAGATGTTTATTTTCATGTCATTCGTACAAATCGTAGTTAAAATGTTATTCATAGAGAATTAGTTGCCGCTATTGTCAACTTGAGATATAGCTATATGTTAAGGAAAGATGTCTATTTTAAAATACCTATCAAACAAAACATGGAAAAATCAATATGGAAAATATACCTAAATTGCCGTTAGATGACTGGATAGATGACGGATTAGACTTTTTGACCGATAATTTTGCATTTTTGACTAAGATTGTTAGTCGTCATTTGGAAGATACAATTGACTATATAGTGGAAAGCTTAATGTATTTTCCGCCTTGGCTGATAATTATTGTTTTTACGTTAATTGCTTGGCGATTGGCTGGTTATAAAGTAGGAATTTTTACCACTTTGGGTTTTAGTTTGTTATGGAATTTACGATTATGGGAATCTACCATAGAGACATTAACTTTAGTTATTGTTGCCACTTTCATAGCAGTGATGATAGCAATTCCAACTGGAATTTTGGCTGCCATCTCTAAATTGGCAAATCGAATTATTATGCCACTTATGGACCTTATGCAGACGATGCCAGCATTTGTGTATTTGATTCCAGCAATTCCATTTTTTGGCTTGGGGACGGTATCGGCAATTTTTTCAACGGTTATTTTTGCGATGCCACCGGCAATTCGGCTGACCTGCTTGGGAATTAAGCAAGTATCTCCTGAGTTAGTGGAAGCAGCCGATGCGTTTGGTTCTACTAAAATGCAAAAATTGTTTAAAGTGCAGTTACCATTAGCAGTTCCTACGATTATGGCAGGAATTAACCAAACTATTATGTTGGCGTTGTCGATGGTAGTGATTGCTGCAATGATTGGAGCTGGTGGTTTAGGTGGTGAAGTTTGGACAGCAATTCAGCGTTTGAAACCGGGAATGGGTTTTCAGGCTGGAATTGCAATCGTTATTTTAGCGATTATTTTAGATCGAATAACACAAAAAATTGGGAAAGGAAGGGAATAATGGTTGTTTCGCTGAAAAATTGGGTAGTCCTACAATATGTAGCGTTAAACCTGCTAGTACAGCAACCAGTTAATACAACTACATAATTTTATACTTCAAGAGGTTTCCCACGATACATCCATATATTCTTAATTTTTAATCATGGCTCTATTTACAAGGGTGGATAGAATGAAATCCACCATTTTGAAGTTAAGGGCAACCATAAAGGATTGCCCCTACGTTAAATGATGGCTTGTAGGGGTTATTTCTTGTGGTTACCCAAATCAATTTCCTTAACTTAATGGCAGTTACCCTACATAATATATTTTCATTTCAAGCATTTAAATACTTGTGTATAACGATGAGAACAGGAGTTTGGGAACAATAATAAATAAAAGTTAGAATTCTAACGAGATATGGAAAAGAGTTTTTTAATATCCAGTTGCATCAACAACCAATTTTTTGGCTCTGCTCCTAATTATTATTTATACACCAAGGAAAATTGAATTAACATGCCAAATATTTTCGACAACATAAAACAAGATTTATTACCTGCCTTACAAAATACTCTTGAAGTTGCTTATCGTGCTGATTTTTGTATTGGTTATTTTAGACTTAGCGGTTGGCAAAGTTTAGATACTCATATTGATAAATTGATTGGTGGCGAAGGGAATTGTTGCCGACAACTGCCACGAGATTTGGTATAGTGGAAAACTCTTCAATATTATCAATACCTCTAGCCGGATTGCCCCGATGATTGCGAACAACAAGTTTAAATTTGCGATTTAACACTCCGTTATTCCTATTAATTTCATCAATTGCTAGTTCTATTCCACGTTGAATAGCTATCCCGGATTTTGCCGAACCGGAAGATATATCTGCGTCCAAACCGATAATAATTGGCTCTGATGTCTCTGCATTGTATGACATCATAATGGCTAGTAGCAGGACAACTATCTTAAATATATTAATATGGGTAATTGGCTGAATGTATGTAATTTTATCAATAGCTTGTATCATTATTTTCATGTCAAAAATCTCGTAGTTATTTGTGGTTTTAAATAATATTCGGAATCCTTTATATTAACGTAAAAATAGTGAATAGTTGTTTCGGGAATGAAGTGAAACGATAAATTATATAATTATAACTCAATTATTGTTTTCAAAATAGTTCCATAGGTTTCACATATGGCTATTCATGTTTCACTTGAATTTGTGGTTAGGTTTGAGTTATTTAACGGTGATTTGGCCGTTCATAAGCATGGGTAAAAGCCAGTTCGTAGGGTGGATAGAAGCGAAGCGGAAATCCACCACAACCACAAAAAAAACAACAATCCAACAAAAAAGCCCATGATTTAAAATGATTTAATAAATTTAAATATTTGGTGGTGGGGATTGGTGGTGTTTTTGGTGGTGTTTTTGGTGGATTTACGCTTCGCTTCTATCCACCCTACGTTATTTAATGGTGATTTGGCCGTTCATAAGCA
>JAUCGL010000161.1:10484-10996 GCA_030378105.1 Candidatus Halobeggiatoa sp. HSG11
ATGGGTAAAAGCCAGTTCGTAGGGTGGATAGAAGCGAAGCGGAAATCCACCACAACCACAAAAAAACCCACAATCCAACAAAAAAGCCCATGATTTCAAATGATTTAATAAATTTAAATATTTGGTTGGTGGGGATTGGTGATGTTTTTGGTGGTGTTTTTGGTGGATTTACGCTTCGCTTCTATCCACCCTACGTTATTTAATGGTGACTTGGCCGTTCATAAGCATGGGTAAAAGCCAGTTCGTAGGGTGGATAGAAGCGAAGCGGAAATCCACCACAACCACAAAAAAACCCACAATCCAACAAAAAAGCCCATGATTTCAAATGATTTAATAAATTTAAATATTTGGTTGATGGGGATTGGTGGTGTTTTTGGTGGATTTACGCTTCGCTTCTATCCACCCTACGTTATTTAATGGTGATTTGGCCGTTCATAAGCATGGGTAAAAGCCAGTCTCGGAGTTCGGATAGTTTTTGGTTTTCTTTGAACATATTTTCTCTCTTGTTATCT
>JAUCGL010000162.1 GCA_030378105.1 Candidatus Halobeggiatoa sp. HSG11
AAGACGTTGCTTTGGTATCATTAATGTTGGACATTTGTTCCAACGCATATTTTTGGATACTTCAGATAGAAAATTATATGCTTTATAATCAATATATTATATTCAACGCAAATTACCAAAGAGCCTAATTTTTTTCATAAATATATCCTAAATAGGTTTGTGAAATGTATGAAATATACAAATTGATATTTCGTGGTATTAAATAATTTGCTGAGTTAATAGTAATTACTTACCATTAGTTTGTTCAACTCTCTCTAATTCCGGCATCAAGCTCCAATAGCCCATTTTTTCTATTTTCTCCCGGGCGAGACCTACTAGGTTTTGGAAACCTAGTAGGTCTTCTTTATAGAGAGCTATTCTTGCATCAACAAGGTCAAGTTCTGGGTCTCGGAGGTGGTAGCCAGTTAGATTAATAAGGTTTTTGATTGGTTTGGTGTCAAAAGTTTTACCAAGGTCGAGGTTGATATTGGCTTGGAGGAGCATGGCATCAACAAGGTAAAGTTTCATGCCACAACGTTCGATTATGTCTTGGACTTCGTCAAGGTCTTGTTGGGCTTGTTTGAAGTTTTGTTGTTGGCGGTGGAATTTGGCACGGGCAAGTAGGACTTCTGGCATATAATCAACTCTTCCAGCTTTACGCATTCCCTGTACAGCTTTATTAAACGATTCTTTGGAATATGTGGAAGTTTGGCAACGGGCGATGGTTAAATTGTTAAATGCAAAATCAAGCAACGGCGTGGTTGTTTCTATTTTCAAAGCATACTGCCCACGTTCTTCGATTTCATCCAATGGTGTATTCAAATCAAACAACAAAGCACAATATAGAAAACCCGATAACGAATACAAGCGAGGATTTTCAGGATCATATTTAGCCTGTATTTTTTCAGTTTCTTTAAACTGTTCCAAAGCCGTTGCTAAATCGCTTTGCCGATGTAACGTGGTAGCAAGTTTGCTATGGCCAGTCTTTTGCCTAAATAAATCATCAGTTTTATCAGCATATTCAATCCCTTGTTCAGCAGCTTGCTTGGCATTTTGTAATTGCCCGATGGGTAACAATAAATCAACCAGGGTTCCAGCAGAGATGGCAGCATTTTTCCAATCTTTCTGTGTTGCTACAATTTTTGTGGCTACCTGCCTCGGTACGGCCGCTTCCTCCAGCCGTCCCAACGACATCAAACAAAAAGAGGCTTCTGCTAACAACCAAGCCTGATTAGCTTCAGATAAACCAGTCGTTACAGGCTTATCCCAACCAATCGGGAAAAAAGATGCTAAAGCTGTGAGGTCTTGAGCATAAGCACCGAGTTTATGTAAACTATAAGCTTCCTTACCTCGCCGAATACGTTCCCGATACACATCTTCCCGTGCCTTCTGATATTCCCCCGCCAAACACCCATGCACCACCGCCCGATAAAGTGGCTCCAATTCTTCCAAAGTATCCGGCTGATGTATCTCCTGAATATCCTGATAATAATCAAACAACACCAATTGAGCCTGTTTATACAATTTAGAATATTTTTCTTGCAAAATTTTAGTAAAATAAGACCGAATCAACGGATGTGTATCCCACTCCCACCGCTCCCCCTCACACTTCAACAACAAACCAGCCTGCTCCAAACGCCTCTCAACCAACCGAAACTCCACAGCATCCAATTTAGTCAATGGCCGTGCCAACTCAGCTTTCTGCACCAAAACATCCTTCTCAGCCATACCCATCGGTCGGTCAAACAAACCCAACAATTGCAACAAAGCTCTTTCCGGAACTTCACCAAATATATTCTGTTTAACTCGTTTTAGAAAATTAGTTTCTTGCCAATATACCTCATCATAATAACGCACCACTCGCAATGCATGACCACCCTCCTTCGCCTCCTCAAACAAATCAGGCAAACTATCCCGCTTCTCAATCCGACCATCAAACCGTTCCCGCAATAATTTCCCCAACAACACCAAAGCCAACGCATGACCGCTCATATCCCGACTAGCCGCTTCCAAACTAGCCAAACCACCAGTACAACCAAGATTTTGCAACAATTTCGCCCCATCCGATATATCCAAAGTCTGCAAATCCATCGGCAAATAACCATCAAACTGCTCCAAATCCACCATTGGCTGCCGAGAAGAAATCAACACCAAATTCCGCTCCCCACCCAAACCATAATACCGCACACAACGCAACAACTCCTTAATTGCCACATCAGCCAACTCCCCACCCATTATGTGAGGTGGATGCTGCAACGGTTCCAAACCATCTAAAATCAATAACGACCTTTTATCTCGCAAACACTCCGCCAACGCCCTTGCCTTCTCAATTTCATCACTGGGCAACTTCCCCTCAAACCCAAAAAATGGCAAAGCCTCCTGAAAAAATGGAGCCGAAGAATTAGCCGTCTGATGTGAACCTTGACTATAAAACGACCAACCAAACACCAACTCCGCCCCACCATAACTCGGCTGCATCTGCTGCAACCAATTCCAAGTCAACGCCGACTTCCCAACCCCACCCCCAGCTATTATAGCAACAACCTTCGTCTTTTCACCCTCAAACGCAGCCGTTATCTCAGCCAACTCCTCTTGCCTACCAACCAAAGCAGCAGTTGGTTCCGGAATGCGGTTGATGTCGATTTTAAGATTATCTTGGTCAAGCACTTTAGGAAATTTAGTAATAAAATCCATAAGTTTTTCAGAATCGGCTTGAGATTGAGATGGCTTCTCTTTATGAAAAATCATATCCCAAAAAAACCAAATCGCAGACAATCCACCAATAACAGTTAAAACAAAAGCAGTTAATTGAACCCAAAAGCTTGTTAAAAATTCCATTGTTGTTACTCCTAATATTATTATTCTGAAATGGTGGATTTCTATCCACCCTACAGTTTTTTCTGGTTCCCACATACCTGCATTAATATCATTAAGGGCAGACACGCAGGTCTGCCCCTACAAATCTAACATATTTGGACTGTAGGGGTGAACCTATGTGTTCGCCCTCCAATGCCATTTTAAACCCATATCTCGTAGGGTGGATAGAAGCAAAGCGGAAATCCACCAAAACCTACTTAAACATGGTATAAATTTAATATTTTTCGGTTTATTATTGGCTAGTGGTGGATTTCCGTTTCACTCCTATCCACCCTACGTTTTTTTTGTTTCATAAGTTTTTAAATATTTAATTTTAACACAAAGCTGAAGCTTTGAATTTTAATGGTTTTGGAGAGAAAAAATACATTACCTTTTAAATCCAAATTTATCATCAATAACGTAATATAACCTATTTTATCGGGGTACACTTATTGCATTTATCATAAAAAGAAATTTTGAAAACTCTATCATCAATATATTTTATAATAAAATTTATAATGTCTTTAATTTCTGACTTGACGGATAAATACTTAAGATACACATTGACAACTCTGTACAAAACAATTATAAAAGAAGCTTAGTTTCTTAAATAGTATACCTCCAAAATTTATAGATATATCAATTAATTTATATAAAACTTAATCTATTACATAAAAAATTAGCTGTTAATTCATATATTTAAAATATAAAAATAGAATATAATTTAATAACAGTTACTGTATGAAATTAAAATAGCAATATACTTTGACGAATTAAACCAACTAACTATAGGCTACTTATTGTAAAATATTATGTTCAAAAATTTTAAAATTAACAGTAAATTAATGTTAATGGTAGCTTTGCCATTGTTAGGACTTATTTATTTCACAATAGACAATACCTTAAACAAGTTAATCATAGTTGAACAGATGAATTCGCTACAAGAATTGTCAGAATTAGCAATAACATCTAGTGCCTTAATTCATGAATTACAAAAAGAAAGAGGAATATCTGCTGGTTTTATTGGTGGTTTAGGGCGTAAATTTGTTACAGAACTTGAGAATCAAAGAGTTAAAACTGATGTTTCCATATCTCATTTAAAAAAAATTATAGACACATTAATTTTAGATGATAAAAAAATACAAGATTCCTTACAATCTAGTCTAAAAAAATTACAAAAAATTAATAGCAAAAGGATATTAATCAATAGATTAGAAATTGATATTAAAGAAGAATTAAGATATTATACTAGTATCATTGATTCTCTTTTAGCGAGTATCAACTATTTAGCAAAAATTATAACTGATGGCAAACTATCTCATAACGCTATGGCATATGTAAATTTATTGCAGGCCAAAGAAAAAGCTGGAATTGAAAGAGGTACTTTAAACAATGCTTTCAGTAAAGGCCATTTTGATCCAACTATATATAAAAAATTCATATTATTAGTTGGAGCCCAAGACATTTATATTAAAAATTTCTTCTTTTTTGCTACTGAGGAACAACAACAGTTTTATAAAAAAATAATAAATTATGAAGCCACTAATAAAGTTAAGCTTATTCGAGAGATGGCTTTCAAAAAAGCTTCCAAATCACAAATTCTATCAGAATTACGCTCTAACTTTTGGCCTAGAGGTTTGATTCAACAATTACAAAACTACGTATTATGGGATGAAGTACGTTATTTAAATGAGTTTTATCAACAATATCAAAATGCTTTTACATTATTAGAAAGTTATAAAAATCTGCCTTATGTTTCTAAAACAGAATATGCCAATATCAAAACCATTCAAAGTATTTTTAATAAATATAAGGATTCTTTAGCTATTATAATTGAACTTAAAAAGAAATCTGAGGAATTAGAAACTATTGAAAATATTATTGATGATATAGATTATACTCCAGCTACTAAAGCATTTAATGACTTACTTAATGGTAGCCATTTAGGAGTTGAATCTATCTACTGGTGGAAAATTGCCACTGATAATATTAATCGCTTAAAACAAGTTGAAGACAAAATTGCCAATGACTTAAAACAGTCAGCTATCTCTTTGAGAAAAAAAGCTCATTCGACATTTGCATTTTATTTATTGTTAAGTGGCATAACTACTTTACTAACTGTTTTATTGACTGTTCTATTTGCTCACAATATCGTAACTCCACTTAAATCACTAGTTAGAATCGCTAACCAAATCACCTTAGGCAATCGAGATATTGATATTGACATTGATTCTAAAGATGAAACTGGTCAACTATCTAATGCTATGCTACAAATGGTCTATTCCATTAACTGTTCAGAAAGCATGTTAAAAGATACCAGTGTTGCTTACGCTAGGTTCGTACCAGATGAATTTTTAGAATTGTTGAGTAAGAAACATATTGTAGAAATACAACTAGGCAATCATATAGAAATAAATATGACGGTATTATTTGCAGATATTCGTTCTTTTACCAGCATATCTGAAAAAATGTCTCCCCAAGATACCTTTAATCTAATTAATAATTATTTGAATAAAATGGGGCCAATTATCCATGAACATAATGGAATTGTAGATAAATATATTGGTGATGCAATAATGGCCTTGTTTATCAATGCTGATGATGCTGTTAAAGCTTCTATTGAAATGTTACAAAAATTAGATGATTGTAATAGTAGTTGTAATCCAATTCGTCAATATCAGAAAATTAAAGTTGGAATTGGGCTTAATACTGGTAAATTGATGTTGGGAATTATTGGTGAAGCTAATCGTCTACAATGTACTGTTATCAGTGATGCAGTTAATTTAGCATCCCGTTTAGAAGGAGCAACTAAAACTTATAAATGTTCCTTAATTATCAGTCAAAATACATATACCAATTTAAGTGATCATGATGCTTACGCAATTCGTTTCCTTGATAATATTCGGGTTAAAGGTCGTTATGAACGAATTAATATTTTTGAAGTTTTTGACTGTGAACCACAAGAATCTCAAATTCATAAACATCAAACCTTACAAATATTTGAAGAGGCTGTGCATCTATATCAAGAACATAAATTTATCCAAGTCGGTAAATTAATGCAAAAATGCTTACAATTAAATCCTTTTGATGCTGCGGCAGAAATTTATTTGCAACGTTGCCGACGTTTCCTTAAGGTAGGTAGCAGTGAATATTGGGAACAAGTTGCTATAAAAATTAATTGGAAAAATTCTTTATCGGTAAGTGATCCAACTATTGATGACCAGCATCGTGAAATATTTATTAGAATAAAAAATTTAGTTATGTCGATAGGTAGTGGAGTATCAGAAGAAGAAATATTTGACATGCTTGATTTTTTAGGTAGTTATGTCACTTCTCATTTTACTTTAGAAGAAATGTATATGGAAATATATAATTATCCACACCATGCTTTTCACAAAGAACAACATACTATGTTAATTAAGACTTATGAAAGATTTAAACGTCAGTACAAGGAAAATGGTGGGGATATATATTTTGTTTTACAAATTCAACAAAAAATAGTTGAATGGGTTATTGACCATATTAATAAAGAAGATAAAGATTTATGGGGATTTTTGTTGAATAGACGTTAAATAATTTAGGATTTAATAACTTCCAAAACTTGAATATTAAACCTGCTATTAAGACTTCATAAAAATACATTCGTGCTAAACCTACGAGGTTTTGGAAACCTCGTAGGTTTTAAGTGAAATTATTTCGTGTCCATTTTCTAATTAAAAACTGCCCCAATATTGCTTTATTCTATCGCAAGTGAGATAATTTTTTGAAAAGCAGACATGGCAGGTTTTCAAAACCTATCAGTTCTTAATTCGGTACAAAGCATATTTTAAGAATATAAACAGTGAAAAAATCATTTTTTAAACATTTAATCAGCAAACTTTCTGAAAAGGTTCATATACGAGCAGTGTTAATTGTGCCATTTATGATTCAGATTATTTTAGCAGTGGGTTTAACTGGTTATTTTTCTTTCCGCAATGGCCAAGAAACTATCAATGACCTTGCTACTCAATTACATAGCGAAATTACCTTCCGCATTGAACAATATATTAATACCTATTTAAATATCCCGTCACTAGTTGTGAACATGAATGCCAATTCTGTGTCCAATGAACAACTAGATATGCATAATTTGCGTAGTTGGTTACCATATTTACTTAAACAAAGTCATATATTTACAGAATTAAGTTATATTTATTGTGGTAATCATAAAGGTGACTATATTGCCCTGCAAAGATTAAATAATGATAAACTAGCTTACAATTTAAAAGATAAGCAAACCAAAGGATTAATGGCTGATTATAGATTTGATGATAATGGTATAGCAGTTAACATCGACAATACCGCTTACGATCCACGTTTACGACCTTGGTATCAAATTGCCCTTAAAGCTGGCAAAGCAAGATGGACTGATATCTATCCATTTATTGGTTCTAAAGGTACTAATCAACCGGGGATGAGCTTTGTATATCCATATTATGACAATGATGGAACTTTATTAGGAGTTTTAGGTTCAGATTTTACTCTAACAAGAATAAGTAACTTTTTAAGTGGCATGAAAATTGGTAAAACTGGTAAAACCTTTATTATTGAACGTTCAGGATTACTGGTCGGCGGTTCATTCCCACATGCTTCCTTTGATGAAAATAAAGAACGACTTAAAGCTCGTGATGTCAAAGACCCATTTATTCAAGCTACAGTTAAATATTTGGTTAATCACTATGGTGGTTTTGGACAAATAAATAATAGTAAGATAATCAATTTTTCTTATCAAGATCAACGTCAATTAGTACGTGTGTCGCCATTTCACAATAAATTTGATTTAGATTGGTTAATTATAGTAGTGGTTCCAGAAGCTGACTTTATGGAACGGATTAATGCTAACACTTACAATACATTATGGCTGACTTTAATCGCTTTAATCATTGCAACTTTAATTGGTGTGTTTACTTCTAAATTGATTGTACAGCCTATCCTTCTTTTAAGTAAAGCTGCTAAAAAACTATCAACTGGTGATTGGGAACAAACCTTACCAGTGGAAAGAGCTGATGAAATAGGAGCTTTAGCCAATTCATTCAATATTATGGCTAAACAGTTAAAATCTTCTTTTAGTACTCTTGAAGAACAAAATTTAGAACTACAACGGCTGGATAGGTTAAAAAATGAGTTTTTGGCTAATACTTCCCATGAATTAAGTACACCTCTCAATGGAATTATTGGTATTGCTGATTCTTTGGTTGACGGAACAACCGAAAAGCTTCCACAAGCTACTTGTGACAATTTAAATATGATTGTCCTAAGTGGTAGACGTTTAGCGAATTTAGTTAATAATATCCTCGATTTTTCTAAGCTAAGACATAAAAATATTGAATTAGAAGTGCAGTCAATAGATTTACGCCAATGTATTGATATAGTTTTTACTTTAAGTAAGCCATTAATTGGAAAGAAAAAATTACAACTAATCAACTCTGTCCCAACCAACTTACCTCCGGCTGCTGCGGACGAAAATAGATTACAACAAATTTTACATAATTTAATCAGTAATGCAGTTAAATTCACTGATAGCGGTCATGTAGAAGTATGTGCTAAGATAAAAAAAGGATTTATTGAAATCAGCATTTCTGATACTGGTATTGGAATTCCATCTAATAAACTAGGCAGTATTTTTAAATCTTTTGAACAGGCTGATGGTACAACTGCTCGTGTTTATGGTGGTACTGGACTAGGTTTAACTATAACTAAACAATTGGTTAAATTGCATAGTGGTAAAATTTCAGTGTCTTCTGAGCTTGGAATTGGTTCTCGGTTTGTCTTTACTTTACCAATAAGTATACCTGAACTGCCATTTACCTCAACTCCGATTTTAAATAAAAATATCTCTGACAAGCCGGTTACATTAACTCAATCAAATAAAAATTGTAAAATTCTTATAATTGGTGATGAATTAACAAGCGTCAGAATTCTAGTAGATCATTTGGAAAAAAATTATCTAACTGATATTGCAGTTGATGATATTAAAGTTTTAGATAATTATCAACCAGATTTAATTTTGCTTGATATGTCAGCAACTAACCTGATTAAATACTGTGGTAAAATCAGACAACGTTTTATTGCTAACGAATTACCTATTATAACTTTAACTAGTGAAAATCAAATTAATACATTAGGTGAAGTTTTTGAAGCTGGAGCTACTGATTATTTGGTTAAACCTATTTCCAGATATGAATTAGTCACCAGAATTGAAGCACAACTTAACTTATCTAAACAATTCAAATCATTAAATAGATTTGTTTCTCCACAAATTTTACCTCTTTTAAATAAACAAGATTTTAAAGAAATAGATTTAGGCGATCAAGTTTGCGTAGATATGTCAACTCTATGCAATAGAATCAAGAGCTTCAATGTTTTATCAGAAGATATGACTGCTCATAATAGTTTGAAATTTATCAACTCTTATTTAAAACGTATGATTCCAGTTGTTAATAGACATAATGGAGTTTTGAATAAATATATTGGCAATACCTTAGTGACTTTATTTGATAACAGTGCTGATACCGCTATTCAGGCTGGACTGGATATGTTAAAAGAGTTAAAAAGATACAATCGACACAGAATAAGAGTTGGTTATATACCTATCCAGATAAGCATTGCTATTGACAGTGGTATTTTAACATTAGGAGTAGTTGGTAGACAGCAACAAATGGATTTAACGATAGTTAGTGAAGTATTTAATTTTACATCACAAGTAATTGATTTAGCAGATAATTACGAGATTTCATTATTAATAACTCAAGATACCTATAACCAACTATCGGATGTAAACAAATATTGTCTGCGTATGATTGATGGAATTTCAATCCAAAAAAATTCTGAATCAATTAGTATTTATGAAGTATTTGATCATGATGAACCAGAAAATAAGGAAGCTAAATTAGCAACTAAAGAAACATTTGTTAATGCCGTATTTCTGTATGAGCAGAATGAGTATACTCAAGCTAAAAAATATTTTGATAAATGTTTGCAACAAAATCCACAAGATACAGTAGTTAAAGCTTACCTTAAACGCTGGATAGCTATGCAATGTGAGTAGCTTATCTATTCACGGCTTTCTCATAAGCCGTGTTTTCAAAAAGTAACTAATTATAGACATTCATAAAAATACATTCGTGTGAAACCTGCGAGGTTTTGGAAACCTCGTAAGTTTTAAATGAAATTATTTATCTGAAAAAGTATAGTTTTCGTTCTCAATTATTTTTTCTTAATTTAAGGAAGAGTGAGCGATAACCAATTATTTACTTTATTGATTCTGAGTTAAATCATCATCTATTTTAGGCTTAACAGATTCTATCAATGCTGATAAACGAGTTCCATATTCAACTGAACCATCATGAATAAATTGTAATTGAGGAGTTGTTCTGGTCGTTAAACGTTGAGACAGACCATGTCTTAATCGACCTTTCATTTCAGTATTTAAATGTTCTACAGTATTTTTTTCATCACCAGCAAGAATTGTTACATAGATTTTGGCTTGTTTTAAGTCTGGTGACACATCTACTCCAGAAACTGTTATCATTCCAAATGTTTTAGTATTGACTTCTTTATGGATAATTGAAGCTAATTCTCGTTGGATTTGTTCTCCAACTCGTTGGGTGCGGCTGAATTCTTTCATATTTTTATTCCATTTTTTCAATAGCTTGGACAGTTGTTTGATACAATATTGGTCTGGATAGTTTAATACAAATATTTAAAAAAGATAATTTACATATGTTAAAATAAGGTTTTAATTCAAAGATTACCATAGACATCTTTCCTAAATAAGTATATATACTTATTTAACTGAGCTTGCCGCAGAAAGCTTTTATATTCCACCGATTTCATCGGTGCTATTCACATTCAATCCTTTCAGGATAGTTAAAACAACCCTAATGGGGTTCACACTTGAATAGCCATAGGTGAAACCTATGGAAAAATTAAAATACCTTCTGCGTCAACCATCAGTTATTTAGGAAAGATGTCTCATGTAAATAGGACTTACGCATTGATAAAATAATTATTTTATGAATTTGTTAAAATACAATTAGTTATAAAAAATTACACTACTTATATAATTTATATATAAACTATATTTATATAGCTTTGTCATTCTCGTG
>JAUCGL010000163.1 GCA_030378105.1 Candidatus Halobeggiatoa sp. HSG11
GAAATGCTACATAGTTCAGTTACTTTTAATCAATTATTGTTTTGGTAGCACTGAATTTAAAAAATAAAAATGGTTAAAATTTAGTTTAAATTCCGATTTATTACAGTTAAAAGCTAGTAAATTGTTGTATTAATTATTAAAAATAACTTAAAAACATTTTTATACAGTTTAAAAACTGTTCAAGTTTTTTGATTTTTAGATATCGAAAATATCTTAATTTTTGAAAAGCTTAAACATAACGAAATATCAATATGGTTTGGACAATTTTTATAGCATATATCATTGAAGTAATTTCTTATTCCATTTTTGAGTAAACCTAAAAAATACTTAAATTTTAATCAAATTAACTTTAATAAATAGGTTAAAAATGTATAAAACTGTCTGAACTATTGGAATATAATTTTATTTGTTAATCCGGAATTAGGGAGTTAATTAAGTTCATGAAGAAATTACTCGTAATGGCAGCAGCAGCATGTATGGCTACTCCAGCAATGGCTGATACAATATTATTTGGCCAACTTCACGCATCAGTTGATAGTTTAGATGGTGCTTCTAAGTCAACATCTTTATCCAGTAATAGTTCACGTATTGGTGTTAAGGGTTCTGTAGCTTTGGATTATGGCTTACAAGCTATTTATCATGCCGAATGGGGTATTGATACTGGTGATAATGACTCATATGATTTTAGTAATCGTAACCAAGTTGTTGGAATTGGTGGTAATTTTGGTGCTGTATTAGTTGGCCGTCACGATACACCATTTAAAGCTGTAAGTGGTAAAGCAGATCTATTTTGGGCTACTCAAATTGGTCATAGTCGCCAAATAACTAATGGCTCCGGTTGGGATAAACGTCCAAGTAATGTTTTGATGTATAAAACTCCTAAAATAAGTGGTGTTCAAGCAACAGCCATGTATATTACCGAAGAAGACGGTGATGATAAGGATGCTTTTGGTTTTAATGCTATTTATGATAATGGTTCATTAATGTTAGGTGCTGGTTATGAAATGCACAGTGCAGAAATGAACGGTGGTGGTGAAGGAACTGATATTGATGATTCAAGTTCTGCTCGTTTAATAGGTGGTTTTAATATGGCTGGTGCCAAAATAAACTTATTCTATCAAAGTGTATTTGATGATCAAGGTATTGATGATAATGACAATGATACTTTTGGTATTGGACTTTCCTATGGAATGGGTCCTGGTACATTTAAAACTCATTATTATCAAAGAGCTTTGCCTGGTGATGATAATAATTCAGCATTGGTTGCAATTGGTTATGATCATAAATTAGGTAAAAATACTGCTGCTTATGTTCAATATGCTCAATCAGATGAAGGGCTTGGTTTAGGTGGTGTTGGTCATGGTGAGACTATGGCTGCTGATTCTGATGGTGATACAACTGGTGTTTCTATTGGTATCGTACATAAATTCTAAGTTTTAGTACAATATTTAAGATGTAATAATAAGTGGGTTTTGCTACCCTTGTTGCTTAACCCACTTATAAATTTATCATTTCACAGGTCTCATCCAAGCGACTCCATATAAAACAGCTATTCTGTTTCACTTTTGCTTAACTATAGCATGAACTTAATAGGCAGTTACACACCAGCATAAAAATCATTCCTAACAGTTGTTTCAAGAATGGAACGAAGTGTATTTCCGGAAATCAATATCTAGCAATAGTTTCGTGAAATCTATTTCACTCTATTCCCAAAACAACTGTTAAGGTAGTGGAAACCCCGGAATAACTCTATCAATTTCCTCCATCAATCCAATAGTTTGTTCCAAGGCAGCCAAAATATAAAGGTAGTGGTTGCAGTCGTCAAAGTTTAGTTCTCGGCCTTTTCTATCTTTGATCCATTTTTGACAGACTTGGTAGCCACCGATATGAAATTGCCAGACGTTTTCTTTAACATTATCAAAATATTGGGTTTTGTTGATGTAAACTTTTTCATTTTTGTAGGTAATTTTTTCAACTAGGTTATTGCCTTCGATTGGGTAGCCGCTTTCATTTTCTATATCGGCTTCCATGAGGTGGATTTCAATTAGTTGGTGGCCGAGTTTACATAATTTGCGAAATAGTTTTTTGTCGCTGGTTAGTGGTAGGCGTGGGAAGTCTATTTTAAGGAATTCGGCGTAGCGTTGACGATAAGTTGGGCTGTGGAATATGGCGTAGATGTAGTGAAATATGTCTTCGGGGCCGATGGTTTTGGTTAGGTTGCCGGTACCGTCTTCTATGAATTTTAATTTTAGGCGAGTTTCTATATCTTTGATGAAGTTGGGGGAAAAATTGGGTTTTCTCTTTGGTTTGCCATTGCCATTAATGAACTCATCTTTTTCTGTTGGGTAGATGTAGAGAGGAAATAAGTAATTAACTTCCTTAATAGAAACAGTATGATGTTGAATCAGCAAGTTAGAACAAAAAACATGTTCCCATCCACGCCCAATTTCAATTGAACGTGTTGTACTCAATGCTACATTTTCTCCTGCCAACATATGTTGCATGATTTTTTTTCTTGGCCAATCAATCATCTGTGAACTATAATAAATAAATCTAGTATCAAATGGGCGGTACAAAAAGCTTTCCAACTTTTCATTACAATTTGGGTCATTTTGTGTATATTGTCTTGCATTTGGCAATTTCCAACCTCTTGTGTCACCATTAGGATATTTTGATGAACCCTTATCGCTAAAATATTTGTCCCGAATTGCCTGATCAGAAATATCACTATTAGCAAAATCTTCAATTCTTGCAGAAATAGTTTTTGAGGAAAAGTCTACAACAAAATGATCTCTAGCGGTTGTCACCCCAACAGAGTTGATAGGCATCATTTCGGTAACTTTCCATCCTTGTTCATATTCTCCTAACAATTCAATATCTTGAGGAATAAATAAATAAAATGGCGATTGTGGTTTTAACTCTTGCCAATCGGTTGTTTTAACATCATTTTCTTCTAACCAAGTATATTTACCTTTACGCTCTCCCCATAGTTCAGTATGAAACACTTTAGCCGCTTGTTTTTTATCCTTATGTTTAACAAAAATTCCAATAGCCACTCCTTGTTGAATATCAAACACATTTTTATCAGGAGAACCATCTGGACATTTTTCTTTCTTTTTTGAATTACCATGTAAATCAAGCAAATAAATTTCATCAAAATCCTGCATTAAAGCCTGACGCATTCCCCTAAAAGTCGGATTATCCAAATAACCATGATTAGTGACAAATCCCAAAATACCATAACCAGTTTGCTCAATTCGCCACTGTGCAAACCGAATAAACTTAACATAATCATCATTTAACCATTTGGAGTTTCTTTCTTTTAACGGCTTACCATCTATTTCAAAATAATTTGCTGTTTTAATCAACTGATTTTGTTCATCAATACCTTTCAATAGATTAATAATCCAATCACCAGTATTAGAAGAATGCCCAGAATAAGGCGGATTACCCACAATTACCATCACCGGCGAATCCTGCTTAACCTCACTTGCTGCCAAACCCTCATTAACCAACCACTCAATAAAACCCAACGCCTGCGTGCCACCCTTCTCAAACGTATTCTCCAAACTATTCGTCAAAAAAATCCGCAACCGCTCCTCAGAATCAAACTCATAACCCATATTCTGCAACTGTAAACCCAACTTCATATGAGCCACCGTATAAGGAGCCATCAACAACTCAAACCCATGCACCCGAGGCAACAAATGCTCACTCACATAAGACGACCACATCCCCTTATTCCTACGAAATTTAGCAAAAATCTGATTCAATATTGCATACAAAAACGTCCCAGTTCCCACCGCCGGGTCTAAAATCTGCACTTTATGCTGCCCCGATTCCAACCGACTACTATCCGCCAACCCATCCTTCAACTTAAACTGCCGTTTCAACAACAAATCTACCGACCGCACAATATACGAAACCACCGGCTCCGGCGTATAATAAACCCCTCGCATCTCCCGCATACTCGGATCATAATGCTTCAAAAAAGTTTCATAAAAATGTACTACTGGGTCTTCCTGCCGAGTTCGCTTCCCAAAATCCGTCAAAATTGCCCCAATATCCGCATGATTCAACACCGTCACCAAATGTTCAATCGCCCAACCCAAACGCTCATCCATGTCTATCCCAACAATCTGATTAAATAAATTGCGTAAAAATGGGTTTGTCTTTGGTATATTATAATTAGCATTCAGCCTAGAAAAAGGCTCGGTCAAAGTAGCATTACATTTTGCTGCAAATAAACCATAACATGCTGTTTGAGCATACATATCTGCAAACTGTCCAACTGTCAAACTATCCATTAAAATTAAACGAAAACTTGCTAACTGCTCATGCAAAGTACCAGTTTTTTTCTGTTCATAAGCTTTAAGGATAGTTTCACGTATCTGAATTGCTATCTTTGCCATCCGTTCCGCCAAATCCTCTGGACAACGCAAAGTCATCGACTGATAATTAACAAACAATTCAATTAAGTCTATAAATTGTTGAAAAGTTTCGGGCAAAATTTGCAATTTTCCTGCTTTATTAACATTTGCCAGTTTTACAATTATTTTTGGCTCTGGTTTATGATCTGCAAACCAACGAAACTCTAAATAATCTGTCAAAATTAAATTACCAGAAAAACCCAAGTAACGTTTAAGTTGCTCAGTTTTCATAGCCTTATCCAATGAAATACCAATATCTTTGGCTTCCACATAACCCAACGGCACAGCTTGTTTATCCAAAATTACCAAATCCGGCGAACCGCAAGCAATCCGTTTAGGTTCATTAATAACATTGATTGTTGACTGTAAAGAAATCAGTAAGTTTTGCAAAGCTGCACGGTGAGCATGTTCTTTCGCTACACCTGTTTGGAGATTAGTTTGAATTTGATTGAGATATTGATTAATTGGATTCATTATTTTAGAATATAGATTTTAAAGCTAAATTTGGTGGGCAACGATAAAATGAGTTACCAGCCTTACGACTCACTACTATTATTATCAATGAGTTATTTATGTAGTAGGTTGGGTTAGTGCAACGTAACCCAACATAATTTTTTTAACTTAACGAATGTTGAGTTACGTTATTTTGTTGTACTCAATAAGAGTTATTAAAACGAAGTGAAATCCACCGCTATCTCGAAAATGATGAGGTTTTCTATTGCTATAACCCACTTTGCAATCTTTATTGCCTACCGTTTTATAGTGCTTCCATACGTTCACAGACCGTTTTTATCACTTGGATTCTAGCAAATTTTTTATCATCACCTGCCACCAAAGTCCAAGGAGCATAATTAGTGCTGGTTCTGGCAACCATATCATTAACAGCAATTTTGTAATCATCCCATTTTTCACGATTACGCCAATCTTCTTCAGTAAGTTTATGACGTTTATAAGCAATTTTCTCACGCTCTTCAAACCTGCGTAATTGTTCTTCTGGACTGATATGAATCCAAAATTTTAATACTAATGTACCATGATTAACCAAAGATTCTTCAAAGTTATTGATTTCTAAAAAAGAACGCATCCATTCATGCTCTTGAGCAAAACCTTCAACTCTTTCCACTAAAACCCGCCCATACCAAGAACGATCATAAATAGTAAAATGTCCAGCCCGAGGAATCTGTCTCCAAAAACGCCATAAATAATGATGAGCTTGTTCTTCATCAGTAGGAGCAGCAGTAGAAATAACTCGATATAAACGTGCATCCATTGCTTGAGTTATACGCCTTAAAGCTCCACCTTTGCCACCAGCATCCCAACCTTCAAACACAATTACGGTCGAACGTTTTTTTGTGTAAGCATCCCAAACCAAGCGGTTAAGTTTGCCTTGGTAAATTTTTAATTGTTTACGGTATTCCTTAGGCTCAAGCTTTTGCTTAAGATCAACATGATCCAAAACGGTTAAAGCTGCTTTGGGAGAAGATTCAGTTATATCTTGATTTGAAGTTTGTATTGAAGCAGGGAGTTCTTCAGTTTCTGGAGAATTCTTATTACTCGCTATCGCATCTAATTCCAGTTGTTTGCGTATGGTTTCCAATACAGTACGACCAACAGTCAAATCCCGATAATATGGATTAGTTGATTCAACTAATAACCAAGGAGAATCGCCAGTATCTGTTGAACGTATGGCTCTTTCTGCGGCTGCCGCAAAACGTTTATATAGTTTAACATGTTTCCAATCTCGCTTGGATACTCGCCGTAAAGCATTTGGGTCTTTCTCCATTTTTTTCAAGCGTTTAATTTGTTCTTTACGGGATAAATGCAACCAAAATTTGATAATGATTGCACCATCATCAACCATAAGTTTTTCCAAGCGACGAATTTGCCCCAAAGAATCATCCATGTTTGCTGTATCAATTTTGTCATAAGCGTAATTACGGATAGGTTCAACATACCAAGCTCCGAAAAAAACACTAATCCTTCCTCTTGCTGGAAGACTGCGCCAATAACGCCAATAATCAGGTCGTTCGCTTTCTTCATCGGAAGTTTTTTCAAACGAAAAAGTTTCCACTCCACGAGTATCTAACCATTCGTTAAGAGTGTTCACTACATCTCCTCTGCCAGCTACATCAACTCCTGAAATCACAATAATTACTGGCCGATTGCTCTTGCTTAAAGCAAATTGAGTTTGTAAAATTTCAGCCCGTAAATCTGGAAGTTGAGCTTTATAATCTGATTTACTTATTTCTCTACCGAGTTCTGCGGCTTCAAACATTTTTTATTCCTCCTAATGATAAAAATCATTTGCTTAACAAAAAAAATCAAATTCAATGTATTTTTTTGATAATAAATGTATAAATCCTTAATTTAATGGTATTGGAGTAACCCATTTTTTGATTTTTAAAGTACCATAGGTTTTATGGTTATTCATGTTTCACCCCTTCGGAGTTAACAATTATAGCATTTCCCGATTAAATAGATTACGGTAATACAAAATAAATAATTGATATTTTTGTAGAATTTAATTAATAATTAACCATTCATAATTAATAATTGCTATAATTCATAAACCCTGAAAGGGTTGGATGTGAATAGCCACCGATGAAATCGGTGGAATATATTAGTATAGAATAAATCCACTACAAAGCTTTACCCACGATACGCATCCAACCATCTTGCTCTGTCTCTTCTTTTATTTCAAAATAAGGTTGATAAGCTATAACAATATCTTTAGTTTGTTCTTGTAAAATACCCGACAATACAATATTAGAATTAGTATTGACGTGACTTGCCATTGTTGAAGCCAGATTAATTAATGGAGTTGCCAAAATATTAGCTAAAATACAATCAGCTTCAATATGCTCTGGTAGTTGAGCTGGCAAAACTGGAGTAATTATTTTTTCTACTTTATTTTTCTTAGAATTATTTTCAGTGGCTTCTAAGGCTTGTGGATCATTGTCAACAGCCCAAATATGATTTGCTCCTAATTTGGCGGCAGTTATAGCTAAAATTCCAGAACCACAACCATAATCAATCACAGTTTTATCCGTTAAATCATTCTGACTATCAAGCCATTCCAAGCATAAAGAAGTAGTTATATGAGTGCCAGTCCCAAACGCCAGTCCCGGATCAAGGATAATGTTAGTAGCTTGTAAATCAGGTGGAGTATGCCAACTAGGGCATATCCAAATATTTTTTCCAAATTGCATCGGATGAAAATCATCCATCCATACTCTAACCCATTCTTTATCTTCCAAAGTTTGAATTTGATAAGGAGGTAAATTCGATATTTGCAACTGTTTAGTATCAATCTCATCTTCAAATAAGGCAATTATCCTAGTATATTCCCATAATGGAGTTGTATTTAAAGATGGTTCATACATTGGTTGGTCTTTAGCATCTAACCAAGTAACTGAAACTGCTCCAATGTCAGTCAAAATATCAGAAATTTCATCAACTTTGCTGGCTTCGGTATCTAATATTATTTGTAGCCAAGTCATATTTAATAGTGAAGAGATATGTGTAAATTGGGGTTAATAACTGAATTATTAAATTATAGGGTTTACGCATTGATAAACATAATAAAGTTCAAATTGCATTAAAATAATATATTTATTAAATATAAACTAATTAATTGTCATTCCCACGAAAGCATGTTCTCATGAAAATGGGGATGGAAATCTAGTGCTCTCAAAGATTCTTAGATTCCCGTTTTTATTATTGTTCCCAAACTCCTGTTCTCATCGTTATACATAAGTCTCAAGCAACAAATTGTAGGGTGGATAGAATGAAATGAAATCCACCATTTTGAAGATTCGGTGGGTTTCCACTTCGTTCCTACCCACCCTATATAATCGCTGCCATTTGCGTTAATGGCAACCATAAAGGATTGCCCCTACGTTAAATGATGATTTGTAGGGGTTATTTCTTGTGGTTACCCCAATCAATCTCCTTAACTTAATGGCAGTGACCTTATATAATATATTTTCATTTCAAGTGCTTAAATACTTATGTATAACAATGAAAACTCCTGTTTGGGAACACAATACCGTTAAAGCTCTGCTTTGAATTGAGTTAAGATATATCATTTCCCAATTAAATAGATTACAGTTATATAAGCAAGGATTTGATATTTTTATAGATTTTAATTAAGAATTAAGCATTCATAATTAAGAATTGCTATATATCATTGTTAACGATGAAGCGGAGCTTCTTGGTAGTGCGTTCCCAAACTAGAGTTTGGGAACGATAATTAAGAAAAAAAGAGAGCATTTCTGACGAATTGAAAAGAAGATAAATCTTCGGGTATAATATCAAGCATGTTCAACATCAGTATATTGGCTTATATTAATATCTGTTGTAACCAAATCTGACACATCCAATTCACTTACCGATTTTTTACCACAAATTCTTACAAAATCAGCTATCTCTTGCTGATAAACAGTAAATAAATTTGCCAACATTGCAGCCGATTTATCAATATCAAATACAGCTCGTAACTTCTCATCTTGAGTAGCAATACCAACTGGACAAGTACCTTTATGACAAACTCGATACTGTTGGCAACCAATCCCAATCATGGCTGTTGTCGATAAACCAACAGCATCCGCTCCTAATGCCAATGCTTTGACAATATCAGCACTGGTACGAAAACCGCCGGTTATCAGTAAACTTATATTTTCACCGCCATTAGCTTGTAAAAACTTTTTAGCTCGATAAATTGAATATGGAACTGGAATACAAACATTGTCTTTTACATGAGTAGGAGCTGCTCCAGTTGCTCCACCACGACTATCAATAGTAACAAAATCTGGTTTAATAGCCAAAGCAACTTTTAAATCAGCCTCAATATGGGAAGCGGCAATTTTTAATCCAACAGGCACTCCAAACTCTTTTAATTCTGCCACTCGCTGCTGCCAATCAGCTAAAGAGTTAAGATCACTATGATTAGCTGGACTTATAATAGATTCGTTAGGTTTAACTCCTCTGATTTTAGCAATCTCTTCAGTTACTTTATCAGCTAATAAATGTCCTCCAAGTCCGGCTTTAGCTGCTTGACCAACTTTTATTTCAATTGCATCAGCTTGTGCCATTATTTCAGAAATAGCACCAAAGCGACCGGTTGAATACTGAAAAAGATATTTATAAGCTTCTGCTCTTTCTTCTGACAACATACCGCCTTCACCACTACAATTCAAGGTTTTAACTTGAGCTGCTCCTTTAGCTAAAGCAATTTTTGCTTCCTTAGATAAAGAACCAAATGACATACTTGAAACATAAAAAGGTAAATTTATTGTCAATGGTTTACTGGCTGTTTTCCCTATGGTGGTTTGGAAATCTACTTCAACTTCACTCTTATCATAAGGTTTGTTGGCTAATTGAGCTGGTAAAATATGGATATTATTTAATAAATTATCTTGTTTTGTTGTTCGCATGGCTGAGATAGGAGATTTACCAGTAACAGCTTTTTCGTAGATTGTCCGCATCTCGGTTTCAATTTCATCACTTGGACGTTCTAAATGTGCTAAATAACTCTGTCCAGATTCTGATTTACGAATAACCTTTTTGAATTTGTCTTTTCCCACGCCACACACTGGACATACCCAAGTATCTGGAATATCATCAAACCGGGTGCCGGGCTGTATACCACCATCAATATCACCTTTATTTTCATCATATACCCAGTCACATACATTACAAATATAAGTCTCAAGCCCTTCAATTTCATCGACAATTTCTTTTACTTCTTTTTCCATATTATTTTCCCATTGATGGTTGGTGGAATCTGTTAACTTATCACCGCTTAAAAAACGTAAAATTAATGCCAGCAATAAAAAACTGAATCCGGATGCAAATAGTACACTTAAGCCCTTATATAATAATAGCTCATTCATTATAGGTGTTCGGGATGATTTTAAATACTTGATTTAACATATATTTAATATTCGAGTAGCTCTTGGGAACTTCTTCCAAAGGTTCTCACAGAACCGGACGTGAAACTCTCGCTTCATCACGAATAAATCGTAATGTTATTTTTTCAAGTCAGTTATCTTTTATTGTCTGAAGCATTACTTAAACTGAGGGTTTAACAGTAACAATTTGATTGTCAAAACCTTTTCCTTGCAATATTTCTCATGCTACTTTGAAAGATGCCAAAGAACAACTAGTTCTTGACTTGACTCAACTGCTTGTTTTTTTTGAGCATCATTATACTTTCATCAAAAGTTTTTTATATTATAATATTCATTATATCACACAATAACTTATCTTTAACTTAATGACAGTGAGTTGCTTTGTATAGAGTCGCCCGATGGAACTGGACGTGTCGGGGGCAAGTAATAACTATTTCGCTGAAAAATTGATTAATTCATGGGACATGGACGTTTCCCGGGAACATCAATTGGTTGCGAGTATGGGATAGTATAGCAATTCTTAATTATGAATGCTTAATTCTTAATTAAAATCTATAAAAATATCAAATTCTTGCTTAAT
>JAUCGL010000164.1 GCA_030378105.1 Candidatus Halobeggiatoa sp. HSG11
CAGTGCGGAGTCGCCCGATGAGACCGGACGTGTCGGGGCAATTATAACCGGTTTCGCTGAAAAATTGATTAGTCAACGGGACATGGACGTTCCGGGGACATCATGAAATTTCTGCGAAACTCATCATTGTAATGATTCTATTAGGTAATTTTATACACCACTACTTTCTGGAGGACTACCAAGTTATTATCATTTTTCTGATGATGAAAATTACCCTCATTTTCACAAGTTTCATCAGTTAAAAACTATTGTCAGTCATTGGTATCATAATAAGGTTATTTTGCTGAATATTCCTGATGATAATTATAAAAAATTAATATATTTTGATTCACCCAAATCCATTGTTGATCATATCAGTCGGGGAATTAATCCCCATATAAATACGACTGAATATATCAAGCCGGTATTTAATTTTTATAATAAGTTTAGCAGCACTCAATATGTGAGTGGGCATACTGTTAAAGAGGTGCATCCAACTCATAAAAGTCATGTTAATTATGTTGTTATGGATTCTGATTGGGAAGGCAAATGTGCAAAAGCACTGGAAGAATTGGATGAAGTTGATAGTTATGTGAAAAATCAGTTTCTTGGTTTTGCAATTCCGTATGTTAAAGATGGGCTGGATAGATTATATTATCCTGATTTTCTTGTTAAAGTGAAGCGGGAAGATGGTTTGTTGGTTAATTTGGTGATTGAAATCACTGGTATGAATAAGGATAAAGCTGAGAAAAAATGGTATGTTGAAAATCGTTGGTTGCCGGCTGTCAATGCTGTGAAAGATAAATATGGTTATGCAGAGTGGCATTTTATTGAAATTGCTAATGATATTCGGAATATTAAGAATGAGTTGATTGATAAGGTGAAAAGTTTGTTAAACTAACAGAAGACCTGACAGGTCTAGCCTTAAAGCTGAATATGGATTTCGGGAAATCCGCTTCGCTACATTCCCGAAATAACTGTTACTATTTGCGTTAAGGAAATAAATAATATTAATCATTAATTTATAATGTAGGTCGGGTTAGATTATTGAGCGAAGCGAGATAACGTAACCCGACTAAGTTTACTGGTTCCCACGCACCAGCGTGGTAATCCAGTCCTGACGCACCAGCGTCACGAATATTCAATTGTTATTTCGTATTATACGAAGTAGATTTTTCCAAATCCTATAAAGACGCTGGTGCGTCTTGACTGCATTCCCACGCTGGTGCGTGGGAACGAGAAAAAATCAATTTTTCAGCGAAACCGGTTATAATTGCCCCGACACGTCCGGTCTCATCGGGCGACTCCGCACTGAAGCAGCTCCGTCCCACTGTTTTCCCCATAACGTTAACGCTAAACTTGTTCAAAATTTCAAGAAATGTTGCTTCGCCTCTCTATGTCTCGCAGCGTTGGGAGAAATTTGTAAGATATTCATAGCAGTTAGGTTTAATAAAACTTGTTGGTATCATAAAGTGTAACACTATTTGCTTGCTTAAATCCAGTAATTGGTTATACTCTATCCTTAAACGATAATAATATGATAAATAATTAAATGAACAAACTAATTTTAGGCGATAATCAAGAAATTTTACGTAGTTTAGAAACAGAATCAGTAGATTTGATTTATCTTGACCCACCGTTTTTCTCGAATCGGAATTATGAGGTTATTTGGGGTGATGAGGGGGAGATTCGGAGTTTTCAGGATAGATGGAGTGGTGGTATTGACCATTATATTGCTTGGTTGAAGGAGCGAGTGGTTGAGTTGCATCGGATTTTGAAACCAACTGGTTCTATTTTTCTGCATTGCGATTGGCACGCTGATGCTTATATCCGGGTGTTTATTTTGGATAAAGTTTTTGGGGAACAATGTTTTAGGAATGAGATTGTTTGGATTTATGATACAGCCGGTAGAACCAAGAAAAATTTCAATCGTAAACATGACAATATTTTTTGGTATAGTAAAAATAACAAAAAGTGGACTTTTAATGGCAATATTAAAGGAGTAGGTACGGAAAGAAAAGCATCTAATCATATGCGTTTGGGAAAAGATGAAAATGGAAGAAAATTTTATGAAAAAACAGATAAGAATACAGGAAAAGTATATAGATGGTATTTAGATAATTTTAAAGTTAGAAATGACTGCTGGGAAGATATAACAGCAATGAATTCTGAACCAGCAGATATTATCTTTTTAAATGCATTAAATCGTGAAGCTAAAGAACGCATCGGCTATCCAACCCAAAAACCCGAAGCTTTGCTAGAACGTATTATTTTAGCTGCCAGCAACGAAGGCGATATTGTCCTTGATCCATTTGTTGGCGGTGGTACAACTGTTGCCGTTGCCGATAAATTAAAAAGACATTGGATAGGTATCGATCAATCTGTCCAAGCGGTTAAAGTTTCTGAACTCAGATTACAAAAACAGCAAGATTTATTCTCCAAACCTTTCACCGTACAACTACACAAATACGACTACGACACTCTCCGTTATTCCGATGCTTTTGAATTTGAAACTTGGATAATTCAACAATACGATGGCACTCCTAATACCAAACAACGTGGCGATAAAGGTATAGATGGCAAAACCCGTGATGGTGTACCAATTCAGGTTAAACGCTCAGATAATGTTGGACGTAATGTAGTTGATAACTTTATTTCAGCCAGCAAACGTTTTGATAAAAGTTTATTTGATAAAAACTCTAAAAATAACAAAGCAATAGGTTATATAATAGCTTTCAGTTTTGGTAAAGGAGCTATTCAAGAAGTTGCTCGTTTAAAAAATCAAGATAACCTTATAATTCAACTCATTACCGTAGAAGAAATTATTCCTATTGCCAAAAAACCAAAGTTAACCGTTAATTTTGAAGATTTAGGCTTAGATAATAAAAAATTACGCAATATAGAATTTACTGCTACTGGAGAATCAGAGGCCGGAATTGAATTCTATGCTTGGGATTTTAATTATAACGAATCTGAAGGTTTTAAAGCTCAAATTATGATTGATAAAAAAGGCAAGCAGACCCATAAATTTAAAACTGGTGACTATCAAATAGCTGTGAAAGTTGTGGATAATGAAGGCTTGGAAAACTTGGAAGTGATTAAATTGAAGGTTAATGGGGAAGTTAAAGGAAAATGAGATTACCCCATGCTTTGACTCACGTTATAATTAAATTTGGTCAAAGACTTACTGGGTGTCATGTGTGCATTCTAACTTTATTTATCAAATATGTCAAGAATTTTATATGTTTTATTAATGCGTAAGTCCTATATTTTTTAATTTTAAATGAATTTTGGCAATTTAAGTGAAAAATAAAACAATAGAACAATTTATCTCTAAAAAAAGGTTACAGCAATATGGTAATTTTGAAGAATACAAAGAAAACCTTTATCTTTCAGAAAAATCTTATATATTGCTTTCAGTTTTTGAAATTTCATTGAGAAACTCTATAAATTTTTATTTTTGTAATAAGTATTCTGACAAGTGGTTATTTATTGAAGATATATTACACGATGATACTAAACAGAAAATTAAAAAAGCAAAAACATTCTTATCAAGAAGAAATGAAAAAATAACACACGATAAAATTGTTGCAGAATTATCGTTTAGTTTTTGGACTTCATTATTTAGAAAATCATATGATAACATGATGAGAATAAATGATATTAAAGCTATTTTTCCAAATATTCCATTAAAAAAAGATAAACGTATAAATCGTAGCATATTGGATAAAAAGCTAAATCATATAAGAAAATTTAGAAATCGGGTGTTTCATTATGAAAAAATTATTAATAAAGTAGAATTCAATAATATTGAGGATGAAATATATGAATTACTTCTTTATTTTGATGAAGAAATTTATAATTTTGCAAAAAGTTTAAAATAATATATCGTAAAAACTTAACTGTGAAAGTTAATTAAAAATTGCTAAATGGCCGAATTACATGGATATTAAATAAATGAAAGACATACTTATTATTGGTAGTGGAGCTGCTGGCTTAAGTTTGGCGTTAGAATTGGCCGACCATGCCAAAGTAACAATTTTATCAAAAAATACCTTAGATTGTTGTAATACTAAATATGCTCAAGGTGGTATTTCTGCGGTATTGGGAGCAGATGACTCCTTAGATTCACATGTTGAAGATACTATTATAGCTGGGGCTGGGCTGTGTAATAAGGAAACTGTTGAATTTATTGTTTCTCAAGGGCCAGAGCGAATCGCTTGGTTGATTGAACAAGGAATGCCATTTACTCAAGTTTCTGATAAAAAAGGTAATATAGATTATCATTTGACTCGTGAAGGTGGTCATAGTCATCGGCGAGTTATCCATGCGGCTGATGCAACTGGGAAAGCCATTATTTCAACTCTAACAGCTAAAGTTAAAGCCCATCCCAACATTCAAATTTTAGAATATCATATAATTATTGACTTGATAACTGGAACTAAAATTGGCTTATCTACTTCACGTTGCTTAGGAGCTTATGTATTAGACTTGCCTAATAATGAAATTAAAGCTTTGCAAGCTAATTTTGTTGTGTTGGCTACTGGTGGAGCTGGCAAGGCTTATTTGTATACCAGTAATCCTGATATTGCTACTGGTGATGGAATAGCAATGGCATGGCGAGCCGGTTGTAGGGTTGAAAATATGGAATTTATTCAGTTTCATCCAACTTGTTTATACCATCCAAAAGCTAAATCATTCTTAATCAGTGAAGCGGTGCGAGGTGAAGGCGGTAAATTATTACTGCCAGACGGTAATCCTTTCATGCAAAATTTTGACTCAAGAGGTGAATTAGCTCCTCGTGATATTGTGGCACGAGCTATTGATCATGAGATGAAACGTTTGGGATGTGATTATGTATTATTAGATATAAGTCATAAATCAGAAAGGTTTATAGTTGAGCATTTTCCAAATATTTATCATCGTTGTATGTCTCTTGGTTATGACATGGTTAACCAGCCAATTCCAGTGGTTCCAGCAGCTCATTATACCTGTGGTGGAGTGGTGACAAATAAGCAAGGACATACTGATGTTGAAGGTTTGTATGCCATTGGTGAAGTCGCTTCTACTGGTTTGCATGGGGCAAATCGTATGGCTAGTAACTCTCTATTGGAATGTTTAGTGCTTGCCCATACAGCTAGTGTGGATATTTTGGCCAAATTAAATACAGTTTCGCCATCGCAACCGTCAAAATTACCATCTTGGGATGAGAGTCGGGTGACAAACTCTGATGAGGAAGTAGTAGTTTCACATAATTGGGATGAATTACGAAGATTTATGTGGGATTATGTTGGCATTGTTCGGACCAGTAAACGTTTACAACGAGCTAAAAGTCGGGTAGATTTATTACAAAATGAAATTTATGAATATTACAGTCATTTTAGAGTTAGCAACGATTTGATTGAATTACGCAATTTAACTTTAGTAGCTGATTTAATTATTCGTTCTGCTCAACAACGGCATGAAAGTCGTGGTTTACATTATAACCTTGATTATCCAAGTAAAAAACCAGTAGCACAGAATACTATATTAACACCGTAAAAAATATGTCCACATCTCATGTTATCTGGCCTGCTCCAGCTAAATTAAATTTATTTCTACATATAACTTCTCGTCGCAAAGATGGTTATCACTGTTTACAGACCATTTTCCAATTTTTAGACTATTGTGATATTTTACATTTCCAACTAAGGAAAGATGGACAATTATCTTGTAAATCAACCCTTAAAGATTTAGAACCAGAACAAGATTTAACTTTAAAAGCTGCCAATTTGCTTAAACAATATAGCAATACATCACTTGGTGTTGATATACAAGTTGAAAAAAAAATTCCGGTGGGTGGAGGTTTAGGAGGCGGTAGTTCTGATGCTGCAACCGCATTATTAGCATTAAATAAAATTTGGCAATTAGACTTATCACTTGATGTTTTGGCCCAATTAGGATTAAAATTAGGAGCTGATATACCAGTATTTATATATGGCCGTGCAGCATGGGCTGAAGGAATAGGGGAATTATTGACTCCTATTGAACTAGAAGAACCTTGGTATTTAGTTGTTCATCCCGGTTGCCATGTATCAACAGCTAAAATTTTTAATGCAAAGGACTTGACACGTAATTCATTTCCTATTATAATGCAGGATTTCGTAGCAGGAAAAAGTACCAACGTCTGTGAAGCAGTGGTGTGTAAACTTTACCCATCGGTTGCTGAAGCTATTGACTGGTTAAACAAGTTAAGTCCAACTCGTATGACTGGGACTGGAGCGTGTTTATTTGCTAAATTTGAGAATAACTCTCAAGCTGATGCAGTACTCAAGCAATTACCAGATAAATGGCAGGGCTTTATTGCCCAAGGCAAGAATATTTCGCCGGTACATTTTTCAAATATGAAAACAATCTTATAAGTTTTCCAATATTGGGGTATAGCCAAGCGGCAAGGCACTGGGTTTTGATCCCATGATCCCAGGTTCGAATCCTGGTACCCCAGCCAATTCTGAATTAATCAACTCAACATCTGAGGGCTTGGTGTGTCTGATAATCGCATGATGGTCTTTACTGGTAATGCCAATCCGACTTTAGCCAATGCAGTAGTTAGGCATCTTAATTTACCACTAGGAAAAGCTGTAGTTGGTCGTTTTAGCGATGACGAAACTATGGTTGAATTGCATGAAAATGTTCGAGGTAAAGATGTTTTTATCGTTCAGCCAACTTGTGCTCCCACCAATGATAACTTAATGGAATTACTAGTTTTAGTAGATGCAGTTAGACGTGCTTCTGCTAGTCGAGTTACAACTGTTATTCCTTATTTTGGTTATTCTCGTCAAGATCGCCGTACTCGTTCCGCCAGAGTTCCTATCAGTTCCAAAGTTGTCGCCAATATGTTAGCCAGTGTTGGTACTGATCGAGTATTAACTATTGATTTACATGCCGAACAAATTCAAGGATTTTTTGATTTTCCGGTTGACAATGTCTATGCTTCGCCAGTTTTAGTTAGCGATATTTGGCGACATGAATATTCTAATTTAATGGTAGTATCACCGGATGTTGGAGGCGTTGTTCGAGCCAGAGCTTTAGCTAAACAATTAGATGATGCTGAATTAGCTATTATTGATAAACGTCGGCCACGCCCAAATGAATCTATAGTGATGAATATCATTGGTGAAGTGGAAGATCGTACTTGCGTTATTATTGATGATATGGTCGATACAGCCGGTACCTTATGTGAAGCTGCTGGTGCATTAAAAAAACATGGAGCTGCTAAAGTAGTAGCCTACTGCACTCATCCAGTATTATCTGGCAAGGCAGTTATTAATATTGAAAACTCATTATTAGATGAATTAGTAGTTACAAATACTATTCCTCTGAAAGAAAATGCTGCGGCATGTGATCAAATTCGTCAATTAAGCATTGCTGAAATGTTGGCAGAAACTATACGCCGCATTAGTGAAGAAGAATCAGTTAGTTCTTTATTTATGGATTAGTTTCTGGTCGCGGAAACTATAATAACAAACTTAGGTTAAAAAATGGAAAATTTTGAAATTAATGCTCAACGCCGTACTGACAAGGGTAAAGGTGCGAGCCGCCGCCTACGTCGTACTGGTTATACACCAGCAATTATCTATGGGTCTAAAAAAGACCCTGTACCATTGACAATTAAGCATAATGAATTAGCCAAGCATTTAGAGCATGAAGCTTTTTATTCACATATTTTAACGGTAAATATTGATAACCAACCGGAAAAGGTAGTATTAAAAGACGTTCAACGTCATCCTTATCGGCCAATTATCTTACATATTGATTTACAAAGAGTTAGTGAAACTGAAAAAGTTCATATGCGAGTGCCATTACATTTCCTTAATGAAGAACAATGTATTGGTGTCAAGCAGGGTGGTGGAGTTGTATCCCGACAAAAAATTGATGTTGAAATCCATTGCTTGCCTAAAGATTTACCAGAATTTATAGAAATTGACCTTGCTTCACTCGACCTTAACCAGATTGTGCATATATCTGATTTAGCTTTGCCAGAAGGAGTTAGTTTAGCAGTTTTAACTAATAAGGGTGATAAACATGATTTACCAGTTGTATCGGTACATCTAGCTCGTGGCGATAAAGCTGATGAGGAAGAAGATAATAGAGAAGATGAAGAAGGTGGTGAAGAGCAAACTGAGGAAAAACCAGAATAAAGTTCAGTTAAAATAAGACCTGACAGGTTTTGAAAACTTGTCAGGTCTTGTTGTTGAAGTTAATTAATAATTAACCATTTACAATTAATAATTTAACCTACTCCCCACCCACCGTAACAGTAACTAACTTATTCACATCTATCCTCCTTTGAAAAGCATCCTGTATCATAGGTAAAGTAACAGCTTCGATATTAGCATTAAAGGTGTGTAAATAATCAAGAGATAAGTTATAAAATCCTAGCATTGATAGATAACCAACTATATCCCGGTTACTTTTTATGCGTAGTGGAAACCTACCAGTTATTCCTTGTTTAGCTTCTTTTAACTCAGTTTCAGTTGGGCCATTTTTGATAAAATCACGCATAGTTTTTTGGACTAATTCGATAGCCTGAGCTGCTTGATCATTACGAGTCCCTAAACCAGCTATAAATGCTCCTAAAACTCGTTGTGGCATAAAATAACTATATGCACTATAAGCTAAACCACGTTTTTCTCGAACTTCCTCTGATAATCGTGATACCAAACCAGCCCCACCTAATATGTAATTACCTAAATATAAGGAAAAATAATCTTTATCGCCACGCTTTAAACCCGGTTGGCCAATTAAAATTTTAGTTTGAGTCGCCGGATATTTAACATGTACAGTTTTTGCTTCTGTTAATAAAGTAACTGGCGGAATAGTAGTTGGAACCTCTCCACTTGGTAACTTGGCAATTGTATTGGCCAAATTTTCAGCAGCTTTTCGATCCAAAGCACCAACTATTGATATTAACGCATTGTTAGCTATGTAATATTGTTTATGAAACTGCTGTAAATCTTCACGAGTTAAAGCAGTTACACTTTCAATAGTACCAGCGGGTAAGGTTGCATAAGGATGTTTACCAAATACTGCTTCATAAAATTCCTTATCAACAATATCATCTGGAGATTGTTGTTTATATTTAAGGCTAGTTAGCATTTGCTGCCGAACTCGTTCTAATGACTTTGACTCAAAATCAGGTTTAGTCAATAACAACGCTAACATTTCTAATGCTGGTTGCAATAATTTTGGTTCTGTCAAACTACGAAGCTTAACTTTAGCCATATCACGACTAACTGAATTGCTAAACTCAGCCCCTAAATTATCAAATTTTTCTGCAATCTGATCAGCCGAATAACCACCAGCCCCTTCGTTAAACAAGCCATTAGTTAACTTAGCTAATCCGGGTTTAGAACCATCTCTTGCACTTCCAGCATCAAACACTACTTCAATATTCACCATCGGTAAATCAGGAGCTGGTACAAAATAAACTTTGGTTCCATTCGCAGTTTGCCAATGTTGAATTGTTGGAATTGCAAGAACAAATTGGGCCATTAAAAGACCTATGGTTAGAATAACAATTTTCATTTGTCAACTCCCATTGGTTCTAATACTGCAACAGTTAAACGATCTTCTATTAAATATTTACGAGCTACCATCTGTATTTGTTCCGCAGTAACAGCTTTTATGTTAGTTAAATAATCATCAAATATTCGCCAATCTAAACCTATAGTTTCTAGCAAACCAATCTTCATGCCTTGGTAAAATAACGAATCTAATTCATACACTTGAGATGCTTGTAATTTAATTTTAACCATATTTAATTCTTGTTGATTAACCAGTTCATCTTTGAGTTGTTTTATTTGCTCATAAATGGCCGTTTCCAATTCCGCTACTGTATGCTCATCTGTTGGTACACCTTGAATAGTAAATAAACTTTCTAAACGAGCAAATAAATTATAGCTAACATGAATATTACTGGCAATTTGTTGACCACGAACTAAATTTTTTGGTAAACGAGTACTTTCACCACCATCCAATAAATAAGCTAAAGCCTCTAAAGCGTAAACTTCCCATTGCTCTGGTTTAGTTGCTAACACTGGAACTTTATAACCCATCATTAAATTAGGCAATTTAGCTGGCTGTTTGACTTTTATCCGTTTAATTCCAAACTGTTCTACTTCTGGTCTTGAGTTAGGTGGTTTAATTTCACTGGGTTTTAAAGGTCCAAAATACTGTTTAGCTAATTTTAACACCGCCTGCGGTTCTATATCACCAACTACAACTACAGTAGCATTATTAGGAGCATACCATTGTTGATACCAAGCTTGTAAATCAGCTAGTTGCAAGCTACCAATATCATTCATCCAGCCAATAACCGGATTATGATAAGGACTAGTTTGAAAAGCAGTAGCACGAAAATATTCATACAATAAACTGGTTGGTCGATCATCAGTCCTTGTACGACGCTCTTCTTTAACCACTTCTCTTTCTTTAACAAATTCATCTTCAACCAGCACTAAACCTCGCATCCGATCTGCTTCCATTTCAAAGCTTATTGGTAAGCGAGTTTTTTCTAAAGTTTGGAAATAGGCGGTGTAATCAGTACCAGTAAAAGCATTTTGACTTGCTCCATTAATTGCCATAATACGATTAAATTCACCCAAAACATATTTTTCTGTTCCTTTAAACATCATATGTTCAAGCATATGTGACAGGCCGGTTTTACCTTCCTGCTCATAACTATTACCAATTTTATACCAAACTTGACTAACAGCAACTGGAGCTCTATGATCTTCTTTGACTATTAATTTTAAACCATTGTCCAGAGTAAATTCATGGACCTCTCCAGCTAATAATGTTGTCGGAAAAACAAGTAAAACAATCAATTGTAAGTATTTAAACATTTTGTGATTATTAACCTATAAATAGTAAATTATATAACAATATAATATG
>JAUCGL010000165.1 GCA_030378105.1 Candidatus Halobeggiatoa sp. HSG11
ACATTATACCCCTGCTATGAAAATGGGTTTAACTCATAAACAACTTAATTGGAGATTTTTGTTGACTGTCCCTATACCTGTAAAATATTGATTTAATTAGAACTGCATTGGTCTGTAGGGACTATCTTCCAATATTATATCATTTTTACTATTTTTTCACTTGCTATATCATGATTAAATGGGAATGTTATTTTTGTTTCATTCCTAAGCGGCATTTCTTAATGAAATTTCTGTGAAATTCCTTACAACTTTCACAAAGCAAATCCACTCTTATCACAAGCAATTTCAGCAACTTTTTCAATATCATAGAACCTACAAGCTTCCATCATTAAACGACATTCAAACCACATATCACCATCAACCAAAGGCATGAACAAATCATGTATATTATCCACTCCCAAATAAACAGGGACTTCATGTTCAATCAACTTAACAACAGGAGCAATTGAATTATGCAATGGAGCAGTTTTATCTAACTGTTTCATACTGATAGCAGCAGAAGGACAAATAACGATTCCCATTTGAGCTTCTTTAACTTTGCGAATAATTCGCTCCTGCTCTCTATTATCTTTAGCTCCCAAAGAAATTGCATGTATTCCCCGCACCTTACCTTCCAAACCATGCTCTATCGTTTTAATTGCCAATAACTCAGTTTCATTTTCATCTGGATTATTTTCTTGATCAATATGAACATCAATGCTTTTATCCAAATCTTTCGCCAATGTCATAATAAAATCCAAATGTTTTTCTGGAGTTGGTCTATCTCTTGAAGGTAAGCCGCCAATGATATCAGCCAATTCACAAGCCTTTTGAAAATATTTGCGTGATTCTTGGTCGATCACACCTTGTAATGGCTGTACTGCTAATTCTAAATAAATTTTTTCTTTATATCTTTCTTTAACCTCAAGTGCTGCTTTTACAGGAAGAAGTTTAACTATGCTGTCTGCATCTATAAAAGTACGGCAATGAGTAACTCCCTGTTGGATCATAACATTAACAGCTCTTGACATACGCTCAATTAAATCTTCATGGGTATAATTCTCTTTTAAATAAGCGTAAATATCCCATTTTTTTTGCATATCAACTTGACTTAGTTTCAAATTTTCCATTGAAATTAAATAGGATTTATCAAAATGAGCATGATAACAAGCCAGACCACCGTGTTCAGCTTGCAAATGCAAAAAATTATTCTTTAAATTCCATAGTTCAGAAGTACCACCTTTGTATTTTAAAAAACCTTCATCATGCTTTCTGATTAAATTTTCAATTGTTTCAATACTAACATCCACATCCGTTATAAGTGGAAGAGCATTTTCGATACATAAACGCCGAATCAGGTTACTATCAGTTTCTTCATCATAATCATGGTTGCCAGTGAGTATATTTATAACAAAATCAAACCGATTATCTTGTAAAAAAGAACCGATATTTGGCTCCTTTTTATCAGCAATTTTATAAAGTTCTTGATTTTCAATACCATGTTGATTCAGGAAGCGACTTGTTCCATGAGTTGCAAAAATGGATATATCCAGCTTAAGTAATTTTTTAATTGCTGGTAACATTTTTAATTTACTACCTTTATGACCAGCACTTATCAGGACGTTTTTTTGAGTTCTATGGCCTAAAAGCTTTAAATTAAGGGTTAATAATTCAATTGTATTGTCTGTTATCATTATAATTTATATAAATTTTGCTATTTAATTGTGAATAAACGAATAAAGAACGATTAATTATAGTTTTTCAGATAAATAATTTCCGGTTTTAAACCTGACAGGTTTTGGAAACCTGTCAGGTTTTTGTGAAGTTATTTTTCTGAACTTCTATATAAAAGCTTTCAGCTAATGGTTTTGACTTTAAATTAACAATTAACCATTAATAATTAATAATTATTTTAATTAAGGATTAGCATAGTGACGTAACCAAGGCATTAAATCACTTGGTAATAAGCCTCGCTCACCATCTAAAGCAGCCTGATCACCAGCTTTACCATGAATATATACTCCGACACTAGCAGCCTCATAGCTGGATAAACCTTGGGCCAATAAGCCAGCAATAACTCCTGTAAGCACATCACCCATACCACCACACGCCATGCCCGGATTTCCTGAGTTGCAAATATTAATTGCGTTCTCAGGTCCAGCAATCAAAGTTCCGGCTCCTTTGAGTACACAAACATTGCCAAAACGTATTTGTAAAGCTCGCACAGCAGCTAAACGATCATTATGGATTGTAGTAGTTGATTTTTCTAGCAATCGAGCCGCTTCACCCGGATGAGGAGTTAATACACTATTAATAAAACGAAATGGTGTTTTGGCTAATAAATTAAGAGCATCAGCGTCAACAACTACCGGTTTAACAACATCTTTAACCGCTTCTAACATGGCTCTGGCCCATAAAGATTGTCCAAGTCCGGGGCCAATAGCAATGACACTTGCTTTATCCAGTAAAGGAATCAGTTCTTCCGGAGTTTCAACTCCATGAACCATTATTTCAGGACGAGTCAAATTAATAATAGCAGCATGGATATTACGAGTTGCAACGCTCACCAGTCCGGCTCCAATTCTTGCAGCAGCTTCGGCAGCTAAACGCACAGCTCCAGTCATACCGCTATCTCCACCTATGACTAAAACATGGCCAAAATAACCTTTATGAGCGATACGAGAACGTTTGGGCAAAATCAGGTCGTAACAGTCAAAGCGAGTTATGTTAGTTTTTAATTGTTTATAAGCTATGCTTGGAATTTGCAAGTCATCGAAATAAATTTTACCGCAATGTTCTGGACCCGAACCAGTAAATAAACCTTGTTTTAAGCCGATAAAACTAACAGTTGCTTCAGCCTGTATCGCAATTCCTAAAACTGTGCCAGTGTCAGCATTAAGTCCCGATGGAATATCAACTGATAAAACTGGGCAATCACAAATATTAGTTGCTTCAATAACTTCTTGCCATTGACCTCGTAAATTGCGATTAATTCCAGTGCCAAATAAAGCATCAACTATGACATCAACAATAGTAAGTTTTTTGGCAGTAAATGTCTGTGCGATTAAACCAATGTTTACCATCAGTTTGAATGCGTTTAAAGCATCGTTTTTGAGTTTATCAGTATCACCAACTTGTAAAACAATAACTTCATAACCGGCTAAATGTGCTAAACGTGCTAAAACATAACCATCACCACTATTATTACCAATTCCACATAACACTGCAATACGATGTGCTTGAGGCCAATGTGACTTTAAAATTTGAAAAGTGACACTACCAGCTCGCTCCATCAAGCAAGCTCCCGGAATTCCCATTTCTTCAATAGCAATCCGATCAAGCTCTCGTACTTGACTAGCACTGTAAAGAGGTAAAGGTAGAGGTTTATGTTTCATTTTAACTTAACAACAAAATGTTCACGATAATATGTTAATTCTTCAATTGAGTCATAAATGTCATGTATTGCAAGATGTTTGGATTCTTTCTCAAATTCTGGTAAGGTAGGTAACCAGCGTTTAACTAATTCTTTGAAGGTGCTAACGTCTATATGTCGATAATGAAAAAATTGTTCTAATTTTGGCATATAGTTGTATAAAAAGCGTCTATCTTGGCAAACGGTGTTGCCACACATAGGTGAAGTATTAAGAGGAACATGTTGGTGTAAAAATGCTAAAGTAAGTTCTTCAGCAGTTTTAATGCTAATATTGCTTTGACGCACTCGTTCAGTCAGGCCAGATTGACCATGATGTTCGGTGTTCCATTCATCCATGATTGCTAATACTTCATCATTTTGATGGATTGCCATAACTGGGCCAGCTTCAATAACATTAAGATGAGCGTCTGTCACCACAGTTGCAATTTCTATAATGGTATCATAGTTGGGATCGAGTCCGGTCATTTCCAAATCGATCCAGATTAAATTATTGGAATTTTGTGGCATGTTAATTCTTATTCCCTTTTGGGAGTCAATATGACGGTATAGTAATTCTTAATTATGAATGCTTAATTATTAATTAAATTCAAAAGAAATATCAATTATTTATCAAGTAATAAGTATAGTCAACCCAATCGGGAAATGCTATATTTTCTAATTATAACGGATTCTGTTTATAATAATAAACTCAACAAATAACAAATACTTGTAGGGTTGGTGTAACGTAGTGAAACCGACCATTTCGATGAAGTTTAATTAATACAAATGGTCAGTTACGTTTACTACACCGATTCTACGATATTGTTTTTGTATGTATCAATTTTATTTATCAACAAAATACGTTATAATCAGTATATTTTAAATTTTAAGACAAAAATATGAATGAACTTACTTTAATTTTTTTAATTTTTTTACTGTTAGGAACCGGATTACAATTCTGGTTAGCTATACGGCAAAAGGTTTATGTACGTAATCATCAGGATGCTGTTCCGGGTGCTTTTGCAGAAAAAGTCTCACTCGAAGAACATCAAAAAGCTGCTGCTTATACTTTAACAAAAATCAGCTTCGGACAAAAGATAGAGATTTTAGGAATCGTCATTTTATTATTATGGACTCTAGGTGGCTTTCTTGCAATGCTTGATCAATTTTGTCGTGGTTTAGGATGGTCGGAATTATGGACCGGAGTGGCAGTATTTATTAGTTTTGGGGTTTTATCTTCACTTATTGAATTGCCGGCAAATATTTATAGTACTTTTAAAATTGAGGCTAAATTTGGTTTTAATCGTACCACTCCTAAATTATTTATGATTGATTTGATTAAATCCTTAATTTTAACTTTATTGTTGGGAGTTCCTTTTATTGCTTTGGTTTTGTGGTTAATGGAGTCTGCCGGGCAGTATTGGTGGTTTTATGTTTGGGCGGTATGGATGGGATTTAGTTTGCTTATGATGTGGGCTTATCCAGCTTTTATTGCTCCTTGGTTTAATAAATTTGAGCCAATTGAGGATGGTGAGTTAAAGCAAAAAATTGAGGAGTTGTTACAACGTAATGGTTTTGCCAGTTCTGGAATTTTTGTTATGGATGGTTCTAAGCGTTCGGGACATGGTAATGCTTATTTTACTGGGCTTGGTAGTAATAAACGGATTGTATTTTTTGATACTTTGCTTAAGGATTTATCTGTTGACCAAATAATTGCGGTGTTGGCTCATGAGGTTGGTCATTTTAAAAATAATCATATTAAAAAGCGGATTGTTTGGATATCTTTGTTTAGTCTAGGTGGTTTGGCTTTTTTGGGTTGGTTAATGCAGCAGGATTGGTTTTATGTTGGTTTGGGAATAACAACTCAATCAACTTATATAGCTTTATTACTGTTTATGTTGGTTTTACCAGTTTTTACATTTTTCTTACAACCGATTATGGCTTGGTTGTCACGTAGGCATGAGTTTGAGGCCGATGATTTTGCTGCGAAACAGGCAGACCCCAAGGCTTTAATTCAGGCATTGGTTAAGTTATATAAGGAAAATGCCAGCACTTTGACTCCAGACCCGTTGTATTCGGCATTTTATGATTCTCATCCACCAGCACCAGTACGCATAGCTCATTTGTCTGAGTTGGTTGATTGAGTTTGGTGAGAATGGTTTCTCGTTCCCAACGTCTTCGTTGGGAATGCCTTCATAGGACGCTCTGCGTCTCGTTAAAAGAAAAATATAGCTTCTGTTCATATCAATGAAAATCTCAATATTATTGATACTGCAAAATGTTTATTACAAGTTGAAATAAAAACTGTCTGAATCAGGATTTTCAGGATTAGAGGATTAACAGGATTAAAACCTAAAAACCACTTGTGCCTTTATTCTGAAAATTCTATAATTCTGAAAATTCTGATTCAGACAAATAATCCTTGTAATCCGTTAAATCCTGTTCAAAACAAACAACAAAGGAACCCAAACATGTCCAAAGATTTAGATATTATTAAAAAGTTAGAGAAAAAATTAGATATAAAATTTGAAGCTAAGTTTTTAGAAGATAAAAAAATATTCACTCCTGAAAATTATAATAAAACCCATATTCAATATAAATTAAATTATGCAGAACAGATAGTTAAATTACGCCTATACTATTTGAAATTGAAAGAAGTTCCGGTTGAAATGGCTAAATTAGAAAATTTGCAACGGTTAGATTTAAGTAATAATCTGCTGAGTTCATGGCCGGTTGAAATGGCTAAATTAGAAAATTTGCAACATTTAGATTTAAGAGGAAATAAACTGAGTGTTTGGCCGGTTGAAATGGCTAATTTAGTTAATTTGCAACTGTTAGATTTAAGAAGAAATAAACTGAGTGTTTGGCCGGTTGAAATGGCTAAATTAGAAAATTTGCAAAGGCTAGACTTAGGTAATAATAAACTGACTGCATGGCCGGTTGAAATGGCTAAATTAGAAAATTTGCAAAGGCTAGACTTAGAAAATAATCAACTGAGTGTTTGGCCGGTTGAAATGGCTAAATTAGAAAATTTACAATATTTAGATTTAGAAGGAAATAAATTATCCATTCCCCCAGAAATATTAAAAGACCGTTATAATCCCACCAAAATAGCCAACTACTACATCCAACTTTCAAAAAACCGAAAACCTCTCAACGAAGCCAAAATGCTTATTGTTGGTCAAGGTGGTGTTGGCAAAACATCTTTAGTCAACCGATTAACCAAAAATATTTACAACGATAAGGAAAATAAAACCGAAGGCATTCAAATAGAACAATGGCATGTCAAAGTTAAAAAAGAAAAAATTCGCCTTAATATCTGGGACTTTGGTGGCCAAGAAATAATGCACGCTACCCACCAATTTTTCCTAACCAAACGCAGCCTTTACATTTTGGTATTAGATGCTCGTCAAGGTGAACAAGAAAGCCGAGTTGAATACTGGCTCAAACTTATACAAAGCTTTGCTGCCAATTCCCCAATAATAATCGCTATCAACAAAACCGATGAACATCTATTAGACATCAATGAACGTGGTTTAAAAGCCAAATACCCAAGCCTCCAAGACTTTTTTAATATATCTTGTGCAACTGGTAAAGGAATTTCCGAATTAACAGAAAACATTAAATGTCAATTAGATAAACTTGAACATGTCCACGATCCTTTCCCAACTTATTGGTTTCAGGTGAAACAAACTTTAGAAGATATGTCACAAGATTACATTAGTTATGATGAATATATAAAAATATGTCAACAGAACAATGTACCAGACAAACTTAGCCAACATACTTTAATTGATTTCCTGCATGATTTAGGCATCGTCCTCAATTTCCGCAAAGATGAACTACGTCCCCAACTGCGTAACACTAATATACTTAATCCAGAATGGGTGACTGAAGGAGTTTACAGACTACTGAATTCATTTGAATTAAACCAAAGCAAAGGCGTACTTAAACTTGAGCAATTAGGCACGTTATTAGACCCAAACCGTTACCCAAAAGATAAACAATCTATCATCATCAATATGATGGAAAAATTTGAACTGTCTTTCGCCATCCCAAACACCGATCAGCAACAATTTCTTATTCCAGAATTACTATCCAAAGAAGAGCCAGATATTAATTGGGACTTCGACAACTGTCTTGATTTTCAATATCATTATGACATATTACCCAGCAGCATCATGTCCCGCTTTATTGTCCGAATGCAAAAATTTATCTCCAAAAAAACATACTGGCATAATGGTGTTGTATTGGTAAACAAAACCAACAAAGCTCTGGTTAAATCCGACACTGAAGACAAGAAAATTTTCATTTGGGTTATTGGACAACCAAAAACTAGGCGTGAATTCTTAACTATAATCCGTGAACAATTTCAATATTTGCATAAATCCATCCCCAAAATAATTGCCACCGAACAAGTACCATATAAAACTGTTGTTGTTCCTTATCAAGACCTACTTAATGCCGAAGGAATGGGGGTGAAAGATTTTCCAATTTTTAGCCTCAAAGAACAGGTTTCAATAAGCCAATTATTAGACGGAATTGAAAGAATAAAACAAGTTGATGAATCAATACCAACACCCAAAAAGTTAGCAGATATAGTTATCATAACAGCACTCCCTAAAGAGCGAGATGCTGTGTTGCGTTATTTGGATGTTCCTAAAAAAATTAAAATAAACAACCGTATAGTTTACAAATCTAAATTACTCAAGTCTAAAGTTATTTTATTGTGCATAGGCAATATGGGAAATGTTGAATCTGCTATTGCTACAACATCAGTAATCGTAGATTTGAATCCAAGTACTATTATTCTTACTGGTATTATGGCTGGTGTAAAAAAAGAAAATGAACGATTTTTAGGAGATTTAATTATGTCTGAGCAAATTGTTGGCTATGAACAAAGCAAAACAACTGATACCGGCACAGAACAACGAGATGAAGTTTTACGCCCAGACAATACACTTTTAGAAGCAGCCAAAAATTTTGAATTTAAAATATCTTCACCAATTCCACGTCCTGACAACAAAAATAAAACTCCAGAAATCCATTGGGGACCAGTCGCATCCGGCGAAAAAGTTATTGCAGATAGTCAAACAATTCCAGAACTACAAAATAGTTGGACAAAACTCATCGGCATAGAAATGGAAAGCTATGGTGCTGCCCTAGCCGCCTACAAAGCCAATTCACGCCCCAGATTCCTGATGGTCAAAGGCATATGCGACTGGGCCAATCCAGATAAAAATGATAAATGGCAAGAATATGCAGCCGATGTTGCAGCAATGTTTGTGGTTAATTTATTGAAAAGTAAGTCTTTTGATTAAAAGTTGGATGAGTTTCGCAGAAATTTCATGATGTTTATGGAACGTCCGTATTCCGTGAACTAATCAATTTTTAGTAATCCAACAATATGTAGCATTAAATCTGCTAGATATTTGAGACCTAGCAAGTTTTTTGGAGTCATCACTACTTTCTATAGGGTCACCAAAGAAAGATGTCTATTTTAATAACATTCAACTCAAATTCTTGATTACCAGCGTTAAATTAAGGTTCGCCAGATTTTTCTTATCACTTAACACTAGATAATTTTTCAAATTAATGTAAAATTAACTATTAACATTAACTAACAATGGAAAATATAAATGACAATTGCAAATTTAAATATAGCGTGGTTGCTACCAGAAATATTAATATTAACAATGGCCTGTGTTATTTTGGTAATTGATGCCTACTTGCCCAAGCAATTGCGTAATTTAACTTATCACCTAACTCAAGGCACTCTATTAGGAGCAGCTTTACTTATTATTGCAGCCAATCCTATGCAGCCAATATTGGCAATGAATGACATGGTTATCATTGACGCAATGAGTGTTGTGTTAAAACTATTTATCGTATTAATAGTATTTTTTACCTTCATTTATTCCCGAGAGTATTTGCAAGACCGAAAAATATTTAAAGGTGAATATTTCGTATTAGGTTTGTTCGCAACATTGGGTATGTTGATCATGGTATCAGCCCATAATTTATTAATGGTTTTCTTGGGCTTGGAACTGTTATCGCTATCTTTATACGCTATGATTGCCATGAACCGAGACTCTAAAGTTGCCACAGAAGCAGCTATGAAATATTTCGTATTGGGGGCATTAGCATCAGGTATGTTATTGTATGGAATGTCAATGTTATACGGTATAACAGCAACTTTAGATTTGACTAAATTATCCCAGAGCGTGTCTGAAATTTCCAATGACCGTATTGTTATTTCTTCTGTTAATCAATTGATAAGTGAAACTGAAGAAGTTGAACTTGCAATAAAAAATGTTGAAAAACATGTAACTACAATAACTAACAGTCCAATCGCAACTAAAATTGCCGAAATAATAGAGGCTAATATCGAAACTGACGCTATGGTTATTATCAAGCCTATGTTGGCTAGTAGTTCCCAAAACTATACTATCTTGGTGTTTGGATTAGTTTTTATCGTCATTGGAGTTGCGTTTAAATTGGGGGCTGTCCCTTTCCATTCATGGATACCAGATGTATATCATGGCTCTCCAACCTCTATGACGCTGTTTGTTGCTAGTGCTCCAAAAATTGCTGCATTTGCAATGGTTATACGAATGTTAGTTGATGGTATGCAGACTTTGCATACTGATTGGCAAGGAATGCTTATCCTGTTATCAATTTTATCAATAATTGTTGGTAATATTATAGCAATTGCTCAACAGAATATTAAACGTATGTTGGCATATTCCACTATTGCTCATGTTGGTTATTTATTGCTGGGTATAATTGCAGCTAATGCAGATGGTTATGCAGCTTCTATGTTTTATGTGGTGGTTTATACCATTATGACTTTGGGAGCTTTTGGTATGATTATTTTGTTGAGTCGTACTGGATTTGAGGCGGACAAAATTGAAGATTTTAAAGGGTTGAATGAAAGAAATCCTTGGTATGCGATGATTATGTTAATTATTATGTTGTCGATGGCTGGTGTGCCGCCGATGGTTGGATTTTGGGCTAAATGGGCTGTGTTAGCACAGGTTATTAATGCCGGATTTGTCTGGTTGGCAGTTTTAGCTGTGTTGTTTGCAGTTATCGGAGCTTTTTATTATTTACGTATTGTTAAGTTAATGTATTTTGACAAACCAACTAGTTTGGTTCCAATTGAAGCTGGTGTGGATATGAGATTTGCTTTAAGTGCTAATGCGTTGATTGTGTTATTGCTTGGTTTAATGCCAAATACACTTATGGCTATATGTCTTGGAGCTTGGGGAATTTCGGTGTAAAGCGATAGAGTGGGAGTCCAAATTTTTTCTCGTTCCCAACCTCTTGGTCTCATCGTTATACATAAGTCCCAAGCAACAAATGTAGGGTGGATAGAATGAAATGAAATCCACCATTTTGAAGGTTCGGTGGGTTTCCACTTCGTTACTACCCACCCTACATAATATATTTTCATTTCAAATACTTAAATACTTGTGTA
>JAUCGL010000166.1 GCA_030378105.1 Candidatus Halobeggiatoa sp. HSG11
GTTCCGTGCGCTCCGCTGTTGTCAAGCTGACAATGTACCTCTTAGCCATTAACCTGTCCTCCATAAATTTATCATGGAGGATATTTGGTGTGGTTTACCCGTCAAAACAAGGTTGCTGATGTACTAGGTTTAGGTAGTTACAAGTTATCAGCTTTATCATGAAAAATACAATGAATTTTTGGGTGTTTTGTAAATTTTAATTTATAATTTGACTTAAAACAAACGTGATAGATGCGAGCATAGCATCATTTCCACCGGACATATTATTTAATATTGTAGAGACGCAATGCTTGCGTCTAAAAAACTTGATAGTCGAGTATTAGATACAATCTGACCTTGAAAATTGAAGTTTAACCGTCAAACTTTAAACAAGTTAACCCAACTATCAACTTACTTTCAAACAACAACCTCCTTAATTCATTACATGCCCTATATACCTCATACTCAAGATGATATAACCACCATGCTAAAAACTATTGGTGTGGAAAAAACTGAAGATTTATTTGATGAAATTCCAGCTCATTTGCGTTGTGGTTATTTAGAAAAAATCCCTCCAACTTTGACCGAAATGGAAGTTGGTAAACTGATGCAGGAACGAGCTAAACAAAATAATAATCCTGTCTGTTTTGTTGGAGCTGGAGCTTACGAACATCACATTCCAGCCGCAGTGTGGGAAATTGCTACCCGAGGTGAATTTTATTCTGCTTACACTCCTTATCAAGCTGAAGCTAGTCAAGGCACATTGCAATTATTGTATGAATTTCAAACCATGATAGCCAATTTGACAGCAATGGAAGCTGCCAACACTTCTTTATATGATGGGGCTTCAGCATTGGCCGAAGCGGTTTTAATGGCGGTACGTTTGAGTAAAAAATCTAAACAAATTTTAATGCCAACTACGGTACATCCAATATATCGAAAAGTAGTACATACTATCGTTAAAAATCAAGGTATTGAATTAATAGAAATACCTTTTGATAGCAAAACTGGTACAATTTCCGTTGATTTGTTGGTAAATCTGCCAGAAGCTGCTGCTTTAATTATTCCTCAACCAAATTTTTTTGGTAATTTAGAATCAATTGATGAATTGACTGATTGGGCTTATTCAAAAGGAATGTTGACTATAGGTTTGGTTAATCCTTTAACTCTTGCTGTATTGTCACCACCGGGTGAATGGGGAGTTAATGGAGCAGATATTGTTTGTGGGGAAGGACAACCATTAGGAATTCCATTATCTTCTGGTGGTCCATATTTTGGTTTTATGTGTTGCAAAAAGAAGCTGATAAGACAAATGCCGGGACGTATTGTTGGTCGAACTGTGGATTTAGATGATAAACCAAGTTATACTTTGACTTTACAAGCTCGTGAACAACATATCCGCCGTTCCAGAGCCACTTCTAATATCTGCACTAATCAGGGTTTAATGGTGACAGCAGCTACAATTTATATGGCTTTATTAGGAGCTAAAGGTTTAGAACAAACTGCTCTTGCCTGTCAAAATAACACAACCAAATTAGTTGAAAAATTATTAACTATTTCAGGCATTAAACAAGTATTTACCGGAATTTATTTCCATGAAGTAGTTTTGCAATTAGAACAACCGGTTGCCAAAGTTTTAGATAAATTGATGAAACATAATATTTTAGGTGGTTATGATTTAACTGAGTTTTATCCAGAACTAGGTAATTGTTTATTGATCTGTGCTACTGAAATGCGAACGCAACAGGATATTGATGATTATGTTGATAAATTACAAATGCTACTCTTTCCTGATTAGCTACGAAATATAGTAGATACGGAGCCGAATTTAAATTTAATCAATACCTTCGCCAATCTCAAAATTTGTTGTTTCGGGAATGAGGTGCGATTTCCCTAAACCCAAGTAATATAAGAGAAATCGTAGGGTGTATAAGTGAAGCGTCATACACCAAAGAACAAAATATACCAATAATTATATATGGATGGTAAATGGTATTTGTGGTGTGGTGCATGACGCTATCACATAATGCACCATACGAATCACAATTTTTTAATCAAGCATATACGGCTTACAAGTTTTGGTTTAATGAGTTTCGCAGAAATTTCATGATGTCCCCGGAACGTCCATGTCCCGTTGACTAATCAATTTTTCAGCGAAACCGGTTATAATTGCCCCGACACGTCCGGTCTCATTGGGCGACTCCGCACTGAAGCAGCTCCGTCCCCACCGACTCCCCCATGACTTAACGGTGAGCTTGTTCAAAATTTCAAGAAACACCGCTCCACTATAAACTATTCCTTGTCAGTCACTACCGAAACAAAATCCTCCTTCTTAATTTCAAGCAATTCAGTATCAGTTTTAGCCTTCACTGTTGCATCAATTACTTGACAATTAATAAGTGACATTTGCCCAAAGAGTTCTGCAACACCCAGACGTTGAATTTTGACAGTATCCACACTTGCTGATTTTTCCTCAAAAGATACAACCCCTTCAGTTATTATGAACAAACTGTCATTGGCTTCTCCCTGACGCAAAATAATATCTTCAGCACTATAACTACGAGTTTGTAATTTTTGTGCTAATTGCGATTTGCTTTCATCGGATAATTCGGCAAATGCACCACAATTATTAATCATAGCCAACGGTGCAGAAATATCTGTTGTGGTAACTTTGGCTGTTAGTATCTCACGTTGTGGTGTTGCCAGTGTTATATCAGCTTGTTCCAAATGCCGCCATATACGTCTCCATGTTGCTTGCCAGAGTGCGTAACGTTTTGCATAGTCATTAATAAAAAATGCGACTTCGTAAATTTGACAAGAATCACCCTGTCCCTTAAATATAACTTTAGGTGGTGGTTCATCTAATATATTTTCTGTTGAAGACACAGCGTCTAACAAAACTTTTTCGACTCGTTCAAAACGATAAATAGGAACAATTTCTAAGTGAATAATTAGACGAAAAGCCGGGTCTGGATGGGTATAATTTTCAATAATGGCAGCAGCAACTGTGGTATTGGGGATATTGATAATTGAAGAATTAAAGGTCAATACTTTGGTGGAACGAGGAGTCATTTCAACAACTTGCCCTTCCACCGCATCTATTTTAACCCAATCACCGAGCCTGAATACTTTGGAGAAACTGACTCCCAAACCGGCAATTATATTTGATAAATCAATTTTACTAGCAAAAGCAAATATGACAGCAATTATACCTGATGTTGCGGCTAACCCAGTTATAGTGACTTCAAGCACATAGGCCATTATGCCGAATGCAGCGAGTACATAAATGAAAATAGTAACAAACAGACGTAACACATGAGGTATTTCAGCCCCAGTGCGTTTTTTAACCGGCTGCCATAAAAATTGTTCAAGGGCAGATGTGAGGTAATAGGCCGGAATAATCCACCAAAGAATACCAATGAGATAGTTAAAATAAATCATCATGGAACTATGAAAATGCCCTATTGAACCTTTCAAATTAAATAGAGTTTGGCTGACAACTAATTCACCAAATAATAAGATAAAAAATGTGATAAAAAACTGTAATAACCACCAATAGGCTGCTGTTTTACCAAACATTTGTCTACGTCGTTTGTACAAAGTAAAAATAAAAATACCGCAACTGATAGACAATAATATAGCCATCAACGCCATATCAATTAGGTCTTCTTTGCCAGACAGCTTTTTATTTATCCAAGGAACAATTCCACGAAAACTCCATAATATATGTTTAACTCGATATTCAGCAATGAATTGGCTAAAATTTTGAGATTGAGCCTTACCTTCAGGGTGTCCTAACATAGGCTTATATGAGGAATTGACATAAGAATAGTTGTAGTTAAGAGTCAACGATTCATCCTCAATAACACCAAAACTTGAACCTTTACCTTCTAAATTAAAAATCCCTTTATTGGTATTCATAAAATCTGATGCGTATTGTAATACATACCAATTAGAAGAATAATGTCTAAACTTAACATACAGATTTTGTTGACCAAGTGCGTAATTTTTTGACTTAGTGGTTTTGAAACGGCCTTTGATATGATAACAAAGATAGTTTTCGCCATTAAACGAATTAGACTTGACTAAAGTTGCTGTCACGTTATCTTGTTGTGTTTCAGTTTTAGCCAACACATCATACAATCTGGTTGGTTTTATGGTATTCAAAAACTCAATATCATGAGCATTAGTCACCTTATCTCCATGACGAAACCATAAGAAAAAATCCATGTGGTAAGTTAGGTTATCCATGTCAATCTCACTGATTTTATTCATAGATATACCAGTATGAACAACATTACGCGGATATAATTCATCGTCATCAATTTTTATTAAATTACTTCTCTGTTCATGTGTTAATTTGGTAGCGGAATTGACAGTAAATGGGTTAATAGGTGCTTTAACGAGATGCTGTTCTTTAAAAATACCAACAACTAATTTATTTTTTTTACCTTTTTGTTCAGTATTAAACCATGAATCTTTTTCTATTTTATCTCGTAATTGTTGATGTGTTACGTCTAAGTCATTGGTACTTATTTTGAATTTGGTTAAGTTTTTCACAATGAATGATGCCGATAGAGCAGCATTTAATCCGGTATAACTAATATTTTCATTGTTATGATTTTTTTCATAGTCTTTTTTGACTAAAGCTAATTCAGATAATGGAATGGTGTCTAATAACATAACGGCTGGTACATAAATGCCATCTGAATAATATCCCGAATGTTTTTTATTTTTTAGCTCATAAGCTTCTAATTCATTTCCATAAGCTTTTAACTCATTTCCAAGTGCCGTATCAATAGACATAACCGGCAGTTTAATATCATTATGTTTTAATGCAACAACTAAAGGAATGGTTTGTTGGATTTGGGTAGCCAATAACAACATACGATTGGTATCATTTGCATAAGATTTTTGCTCAAGCTCATTAATAACTACAGTTCCCCCTAACCTTTTAAAAGCCTTAACAAATGATTTAATCAAATCTTGATTATCTTGCTCTTGTGAATTAATGATTATAATGCTGTCTTTCAGTAATATTTGCTTGATATAGTTCGCCATATATACCCCATAACTTTCAGGGGTTGGGGATGTTTGAAAGACCCATTTACTTTTGTTTTTTAGATTGGATATGGGTGCGATCAGAGGTATCTTAGCTTTATCATAAATATCTATCGCTGCCTCAGTTGTTTCGGCAGAGAAATGACCTAAAACTGCGACAAACTTGTTTGCAGCAACAATTTCTTGGGCTTTTTTACGTGCAATTTTAGGATTACCTTCATCATAAAAAGACACTATTTCTAACTTTCGCCCATTAATTCCACCGGATTTATTAACTCGGTCGGCATAAACATGCAAGGCTTCAATAGCGTCTTTTCCATTATGTTCCAGTTTTTTATAAGATTCATGTGGAACAACAGCAGCGACAAAAACTTTGTTGTGGTCTGAAAATAATGAAAATAATGCCCCGAGCATGATAATGAGCAGCAAAAGCTCAACTAAAATAATACGCCAATGACGAATGAAAAATTTTTTGTTAAACATAATGTTAAATTAATACATGAGGTCAGTTAAATAAGTCAAGTTAGCAAAACATAATCTTATATCGTAAAAAATGTTTTTAATAAATTATATATATTTTAAGATAGCTCAATTGATGCGGTTCGTTACTTCATTATATCCTGTAGACTTTCAGAAAAATAAAAGTTCTCAGGCCGGTTTCCAAAACCTGTCAGGTCTCTTGGTCAAAATATTTATCTGAAAAGCTATACGTGAGCTATTATAGCATTTTCCGTTTGTATACTTTCGTCATCCTCTGAGCAACAATATCATTAAGTTAAGGAAAATTTATTGGAGTCCAAAACGAAGCTTTGATATTATTGATTTATAAACATTAACAAAGCTTAACGCTTTGAACTCCAAAAACATTAACGATTGCAAAATATTTGATACATATTTCTATTGATGTTTGTTGGGTTACGTTATCTCACTGTGTTCAATAAGCTAACCCAACCTACATTAGACATTATACCAATTTGACCCTAGCAAATTTTCTCTTTCCAACCTGATAAACAGATTCCGAACCTTTAGCAATTTTCAAACTCCGATCACTTATTTTCTCGCCATCAATCCTGACTGCTCCTTGTTTCAACATCCGAATTGCATCCGAAGTACTACTTGTCAAACCAGCATTTTTTAATAAATTAGCTATCGGCAATTCATCACCAGTTAATTCCACCAATGGCATATCATCCGGCATTTCATTTCGCTTAAATCGAGCCACAAAATCTTCATACGCTCCAATTGCCGCAGCCTTGCTATGGAATCGCTCAATTATTTCCTGAGCAAATTCAACCTTCACATCACGAGGGTTTTTACCAGCTTCAACAGACTGTTTCAATTCTAAAATTTCCGTAGGAGTCTTAAAGCTTAACAAGTCAATATACCGCCACATCAAATCATCAGAAACCGACATCAATTTACCAAACATATCATTTGCTGGTTCATCAATACCAATATAATTATCCAAGGATTTAGACATTTTTTGCACTCCATCCAAACCTTCTAAAATTGGCATTGTCATCACCACCTGCGGAGTTTGTCCATAATGCTTTTGTAATTCTCGCCCAACTAATAAATTAAACTTTTGATCTGTCCCACCCAACTCAATATCAGCTTTTAACTCCACTGAATCATAACCTTGAATCAACGGATACAAAAATTCATGGATAGCAATCGGCTGGCCACCTTTATAACGTTTATCAAAATCATCTCGTTCCAACATTCGAGCTACAGTATGTTTAGCAGCCAATTTAATTAAATTACTAGCATCCATTTTCCCCATCCATTCAGAATTAAAACAGACTTGGGTTATATCCGGGTCTAAAATTTTATAGATTTGCTCCTGATAAGTTTTAGCATTTTCCAAAACTTGCTCACTGGTCAAAGGTTTACGAGTGATATTTTTACCTGTTGGGTCACCAATCATACCGGTAAAATCACCGATTAAAAATAGAATTGTGTGGCCTAACTGTTGGAATTGGCGTAATTTATTTAATAATACGGTATGGCCTAAATGTAAATCTGGAGCAGTTGGATCAAATCCGGCTTTTATACGTAAAGATTTGCCAGTTGCTAATTTGGTTTTAAGTTCTTCTTCTAATAAAACTTCGTGAATACCGTGCTTAATTTGAATTAATGATTCTGTCATGAGTTGTTATTTTAATATTTAAAATGGCTAATTTTAACATATAGGGTAATCCTACACAAATATTGTATAATTAAATCTGAAAATTCATTATTTAATAACTTGTAGGACAAAATATTGCATTTGTTTATGTAAATGAAATACAACCATCCATCGCTCCACTGTCATTAAGTTAAGGGCAACCATAAAGGATTGCCCCTACGTTATGTGATGATTCGTAGGGGTTATTTCTTGTGGTTACCCTAATCAATTGCTTAACGCAAATGACTGTTACCCCTTGCTACCCTCTTAATTAAGGATGGAATGAGGAGGAATACAAACTGGAAATGCTATAATTTTTACATTCCAGCATTTATTTAATCCCAAGTTCTATGTTAATATTTGACATTTATTTCAAAATTATTTCTAATGTACATAGATTGTTTAATATCTTCTACACAATTAATAGGACACAATACTCATGAAATATTTTATGTTTATCATAAGTTTATTCACTTACAATATATCTCAAGCGGATATAGCATTAGATGGCACGTTAGGGCCCAAAGTTTCTTTAGAAGGGCCAGATTATAATATTAATGCGGATTTAGGCCAACAACATGGTAATAATCTATTCCATAGTTTTGAAAAATTTGGTATCAACGTTGACGAAATTGCTACATTTTCCGGTCCAGATAGTATTAATAATGTTATCAGTCGTGTGACTGGTGGCAATAGTTCTTATATTGATGGCACTATAAGCAGCACTATGCCCAATGCTGATATGTATTTAATTAATCCGGCTGGTTTAGTATTTGGAAAAAATGCTGTTTTAGATGTCCAAGGTTCTTTTCATGCAAGTACGGCGAACACATTGCGATTACAGGATGGTGGTGAATTTAATGCTACTGCTCCTAGTTCAAGTATTTTAACTGTTGCTCCAGTATCCAGCTTTGGTTTTTTATCCAATTCCTCATCAATAGTAACTGAACAAGCAAGACTAAGCGTACCTTTAACTAAAACTTTATCTTTGATTGGTAACAATATTCAGATTAATAATTCTGTTTTGCAAGCTGAGTTTGGACACATCAACATCGCTAGTATAGCTCAAGGTGATGTAGCAGCAAATAATTTAGTTTTATCTGGAACACCAAGTAATTTAAATATCCAAAATTCAAGTGTAACTGTTAAAAATGGTGGAAATATTTTTATTCGTGCTGGAGAATTTTTATTAAATAATACTGCGATTCAAACGAATACTTTTGGAAATGCTGATGCAGGAATAATTGATGTACAGGTGAACAACCTGACGGCAGTTAAAGGTAGTCGTTTCATAAGTCAAACTCGTGGTTCTGGACAAGGTGGTGAAATTGCTATTAAAGTTAAAGAACTAGCAGAATTTTCTGGTGAATATTATAAAAAAATTGAAGATAAAACTATCTTTAATAAAAGTGGAATAAGTGCAACTGCTTATAAGGATGGTAATAGTGGGACAATTAAGTTGGAAAGTAATTCCTTAAATCTTAAAAATGGAGCAAGTATCAGTGTTAATAATAGAGATCAAGGACAAGGCGGTAATATTGACATCATAGCTTCAGAATCTATCAATCTTTCCGGAACTGGTCTTGCTAAGAACGGTAGCTCTATTACTGCAAATACCGGAGGAAAGAGTAGCAACGCTGGTAAGGGTGGTAACATTTCCATAAATACTAAACAATTAGAACTTAAAGATGGTGGTACAATAGGTGCAAATTCTTATGGAGTTGGTCAAGGTGGAGCCATTAAAATTAAAACAAATATTGTTGATTTATCAGGAGAAGATAAACATAAAACAAGGCGTACTACCAGTCGCATTTCAACGTTATCAATGGGTTCAGGAAATGGTGGAACTTTATCATTGGAAGCTGATGAACTGCATCTTAAAGATGGAGCAATTCTTTTAGCAGCTACTAGTGGAGCAAATAGTACCGGCAAGGGTGGTAATATTGAGCTTAAAGTGAATAATTTAATTAAGCTTGAAGGATTAAGTAAAACTACTAAACAAGGTAGTAATATAACCGCCGCCGCTCAAAGTAGAAATAAAAATGCTGGTGATGGTGGTGTGATTAATTTGACAACTAAACGTTTACAACTAACTGATGGAACTCAAATAATAGCAGCTACTTTTGGTCCCGGTCAAGGTGGGCAGATTAATATTGATGTATCTGATAAAACACTCCTAAGTGGTAAAAATCCACTTAATGATAAAAGTAAAACTGCTATTGTGGCTTCTACACTGAGTTCTAAAGCAAATGCTGGTGATGCTGGTAATATTAACATGAAAATTGGTAGTTTACATCTTGACGATGAAGCTGAAGTTAATGCTGAAACAAAAGGACCGGGACTTGGTGGGAGTATTAAAATTCAAGCTGATAATGTTAAATTGACCAATGGTGGAACTATAACTGCCCTTAGTCAAGCAACTGGTTATGCTGGTAATATAGAATTAGACCTATCAAACCTACTAGTTATGAAAAATGGTAATATTGAAACCAAAGCTGAGTTTGCGGATGGCGGTAATTTAACACTCAAAGCCTCAAAATATGTTTATCTCGTTGATAGTAGAGTTACGACTAGCGTTAGTGAAGAATTTGGCGGTGGCGGTAATATAATTGCCAATCCTGAATTTGTGGTATTAAATAATGCAACAATTTTTGCCAAAGCTAAAAAAGGTTCAGGTGGTAATATTGATGTCACCACCACTGGCATTTATAATTTTACCTATGAACCAATAGAAGAGGTTATCAATGCTTCCTCGGAATTTGGGACGGATGGTATAGTAACCATTAAAACTCCTGATAATAATGCAGATGAAGGCTTATTTTCACTACCAACTACGTTATTTGATGCAAGTAAGTTTATAAATACTCCTTGTGCTCAAAAAGTGGCTACTAATATCAGTAGTTTTATCTTGGTTCCAAGCGAAGGCACATCTAATGCGACAGGTGATATGTTGTCCAGTGGAATAATGTTATCAGAATTACAAAAACCTTCTGTAACAGCTAAATACAATAATAATTTACCAACTCTCGCATTGGCAAGTGCATGTTTAGCCACCAAGCAAATAAATTAAGGAGTTGTGGGTAGTCTTGCTTAATTAAAACCTGCGAGGTTTTGGAAACCTCGTAGGTTTTTTAAGCCATTAACAACCAATAATGCTCCTATATAGCAATTCTTAATTATGAATGCTTAATTATTAATTAAAATCTATAAAAATATCAGATTCT
>JAUCGL010000167.1 GCA_030378105.1 Candidatus Halobeggiatoa sp. HSG11
TTTAAATTTTAGTATGATGATATGCTTCACTATAGTAATATTTCTATATTTTCAATGGTTCAGGCAGTTTAAAATAAAAGGAGTTTCGCAGAAATTTCATGATGTCCACGGAACGTCCATATTTCTTGAACTAATCAATTTTTCAGCGAAACGGTTATTACTTGTCCCGACATGTCCGGTCTCATCGGGCGATTCCGCACTTAAGCAGCTCTGTTTTTTCAAATTTAAGAATTCTTACGCAAGTCACGGATTACTTGATTTCGGCTTCGCCTCTCTTTATCTCGCAACGTTAGTTAGAGTTTTCGAACATAAACTGGATGGTGTTGGTTAATTATGCAGGATAATTTTGAACTTTGGCAGATTCGTAATAAGGTGGATTTGACTGTAATTTAAAAATATTGAAATGGAATATTTTTTGTGTTAGAATAAATAATTGTTAATAATTAATTACTTAATATTATTAGGAGAAAAAATATGTGTTTATATGATTGGGTTAAAAAACTTTTTAGCTTATTGTTAATGTTGGTATTATTTTCTTTACAACCTACTTTTGCCAATATCATTGTTACAGCAGGTAATGGTCAACAGATATTGGTTAATTCACCATCAACAGGTATATATTTTAAGGTTATTGATGAAACTGGAAATCCTAATATTGGAGCAACAGTTAATTTTAACTTAACTGACCCAACCGGTTCTAAAATCATTGATGGGTTGTCAATTATGACAGCTTATACGGAAAATAATGGACTTGTTTCTACTAGTCTTAATAGTGCTAAAACCACCGGCAATTATACCATCGTTGCAACATTGGAAACAGATGATAGTCAATCAGCTAATGCAAATGTAATTGTTGTGGAAAATCCTAATGAACTTAATTTACCAAGCCTAAGTTTTGGGATGGCTATTGGTTCCACTTGGGAATCAATTAAAACAAATACAACTTTTGATGGTGGTATTAAGGTTAACAATGATAAATTTTTTGCGGATGTAGTTTTAACCCCAAATGATACCGTATTTATTCAAGGTGCTATAAATGTTGACAGTAATCATGTTGGTAAAAAAGCTGATATTATTGTTGCAGCTAGTTATAAACCAGTTGCATCATTTGGAGCAGTAGAAGAACAATTTGTTATGGTTGATAGTAATAATGCACTACAAATTTGGGATCAGGATTTAGCTAGTTTAGTAGAATTTGCAAGGATTGATAATTTACCGACGCAACAATTAGTTAATATGTATGGTGGAACTCTACCACTTGGTAAAGTACAAGTATATTTTGCTTATCGTTTAGATGATGGTTTAGTAGTATTCAATGGTTATCAAACGATTAATGCTCAAATAAAACCAGCTATACCACCTGATTTTTCATCTATCCCTGAACAAGATAGTACTCTAGAGTTTAGTGGTAAAATTAATACACCTATTACAAAAACAATTTCCATTACAAATGATGGTGATAATCCACTGACTATTACTTCTCCCAATTTAAGTGGCCAACATAATAGTAATTTTGAGTTACTTGATGATTTTCCCATAAGTTTGGGTGCTAATGAAAGCAAAACGGTAACGGTACAGTGCATACCTTCGGAAAAAGGTGAACGTAAAGCTAATTTAGAGTTTAAAACTAATGATAAAAATTCTCAGTCGGTTAGTTATCCTTTAGAATGTACTGGAGTATTAGTTTCTCCTCCTAAACCTATATATGTATCTGTTCCAGAACAAAACAGTACTTTGGCTTTTAACGGTAAAGTTGGTACATCCATCACAAATACAATTACTATCAAGAATGATGGTGATGCAACTTTAGTTCTTGAACCACCTAAATTGCTTGGTGAAAATTCTAATGATTTTCAAATTATTGGCGATTTTCCTGTTTTGATGACTCCAAATGATAGCAAAACGGTGACGGTACAGTGCATACCTTCGGAAAAAGGTGAACGTAAAGCTGATTTAGAATTTTCAACTAATGATAATAATTCTCAATTGATTAGTTATTCTTTGGAATGTACTGGAATTGAAGAAGTGATTATTTCTCCACCAAAATATTTATCTGATCCTGTACAAAATACCACTTTAGAATTTAGTAGTGAAGTTGGTACACCTTCTACCACAGCAACAATTAATATTACAAATGGTGGTGATGAAACTTTAATTATTAATTCTTCTCAATTAGTTGGTGAAAACCCTGATGATTTCACAGCAATTGGTGATTTTCCTATTAATATTTTGGATGCTAATGATAGTAGTAAAACAGTAACAGTACAATGCACACCTTCAGAAGAAGGAAATCGTAAAGCTAACTTAGAATTTGAAACTAATGATCAAAATGCTCAATTAGTTAATTATTCTTTGGAATGTAATGGAATTAAAGACATAATTATTCCTCCTCCTGAACCTAAATTTTCATCTATCCCTGAACAAAATAGCACTTTAGTTTTTAGTAGTGAAATTGGTACATCAATTACAGAGACAATTACTATAACGAATAATGGTGATGCAACTTTAGTTATTGAATCACCTGAATTTCCTAATGAAGATATTAACGATTTTCAAATTATTGAGGATTTTCCTATTAGTTTGAATGCTAGTGATAGTAAAGTAATAACAGTACAATGTACGCCTTCGAGAGAAGGGGAGCATAAGGCTAACTTTGAATTTATAACTAATGATCAAAATGCTCAATTGGTTAATTATTCTTTGAAATGTACTGGAATATTAGTTCCTCCTCCTCCTCCTCCTCAAAATAGCACTTTAGTTTTTAGTAGTGAAATTGGTACATCAATTACAGAGACAATTACTATAACGAATAATGGTGATGCAACTTTAATCATTGAATCTCCTAAATTACTTGGTGAAGATATTAATGATTTTCAAATTATTGAGGATTTTCCTATTAGTTTGAATGCTAGTGATAGTAAAGTAGTAACAGTACAATGTACGCCTTCGAGAGAAGGGGAACATAAGGCTAATTTGGAATTTACAACTAATGACCAAAATGTTCAATTAGTCAATTATTCTTTGGAATGTACTGGAATTAAAGATATTTTTGTTTTACCCCCACAAACTTTTGAAGAAAGCAAGATAAATTTGTCATATCATTCTGACAATGGAGTCGCTAACTTTCTTGGTCCTAATTGGGGATATACCATTGAACAACCAAATCATTTGCCTGATTCCGCATCTGCTGAAGAAGCAGCCCGTGCATTTCTATCAGTTTATGGCTCAGAGTTTGGTATAGAAGACCAATCCACAGAGTTAGAATCGGTGGAAACTCAAACAGCAAGTGGAGATCGTAGCTTTGTTTATCTGCAACAAAAATATGATGTGGTGCCTATCATGGGTGGGAATGTTCGAGTACAGATGGATGCGGTAAAAAATATATTATCTATTCAGGCAGAAACACTATTGGACGTTGATGTAGAAATTGATCCTGAAATTTCGTCTGATATTGCCAGTAAAATTGCGTTAGCAAAAGTATCTGAATTGTATGGCTACAAAATTGATGAATTAACAGCTACAAAACCTGAGCTTTGGGTATATAATCCGTTATTAGTTGGATTTTCTGGACCTGATGAAAATAGGTTAGTATGGCATGTTGAGGTTAGCTCTGAAGAATTCAATCTTCTTAATGAGTTTATGTTAGTTGATGCACATTCTGGAGAGATAGTTCTAAATTTCAGCCAAATTATGACAGCAAAGAATCTTTTAACATACGATGTACATGGTACTTATGGTGCTTCAGCATCTTTATGTCGTTCTGAGGATACAGCTTGTAACAAAGCCCATGATTATGCAGGTGATGCTTATGATTTCTACTTTAACATGCATAATAGAGATGGTATTGACGGACTTGGTACGATGGAGATAATATCTTTTGTTCACTACACTAGAGATGATCCTAATTTACCTCCCTGTAATGCAGCATGGATAGGAGACAAAATTGTATATGTGGATGGTTGTGAATTCCTTATAGTTGATGACATAGTAGCCCATGAATTTACTCATGGTGTTACAAGTCACACTTCAAAGCTTGCCTATCTAAATCAATCTGGTGCCATAAATGAATCTTTCTCAGATATTTGGGGTGAATTTGTTGACCAAGACAATGGAAAAGGAACAGATACACCAGATGTTAAATGGATATTTGGAGAAGATTCCCCTAAAGAATGGAGACGTAATTTAAAAAATCCTGAGCTTTCCTATAAACCACAGCCAGATAAAATAAGTTCACATTTGTATGAATGTTACTGTCCTCCACCTCTTCCAGGTAAAATTCCGCCTTGCGTCCATAAAAATGGTGGAGTTGGTAATAAAGCAGCTTACCTTATGACCGATGGAGATACATTTAATGGATATAATATTAGAGGACTTGGTTTATCTAAAATAGCAAAACTTTACTACGAAGTGCAAACAAAACTTCTGTTTACTCCAAAGCTAATACAGCAAACTCAGTATGGACTTGAAAGTTTTGCTAAATACTCTGATCTTTACCATGCGTTAAATACAGCTTGCAGTAATTTAAGATACAGCTTTGACGATTGTCAGCAAGTTAAAAATGCTTTGCTTGCGGTTGAAATGAACCAAACACCTTGCAGACCCTCTGCACCTAAGCCAGAAACAATTGATCACTGTCAAATTTATGGTTGGTACGGGGATGGAATTTGTCATGTTGGTTGTTCACAACCTGATCCTGATTGCTCATCACCTGAACCGAAAAAATGTCAAGATGATGGTGTTTGTGATAACAGTTGTTCATATGATCCAGACTGTTCTCAACCACCACCATCTTGTACACCTTCTGTTAGTTCAGTATCACCATTAACAGCAACATTAGATGAAACAACAACTTTTACGGTAAAAGGTATTTGTTTACCAGATAGCACAGCATTTTGGATTGGCGAATGTGAAAATTTAGTTGCCTTTGGCGGTAATGAGCAACAACGTCAGTTTAGATGTAAACCAAGTTGGACAACTGGACGTAAAGATGGCCTGATTAAAGAACAATCCGGTGGTAATATTCTGAAAAACTTTACTGTTGACGTACAAGATGCTACGCCACCACTTAAATGTCAAGCAGATAACTATTGTGATAGTAGTTGCTCACAAGACCCTGACTGTTCTATTAACAAATTACCTAATTTAATAATAGAAGGCTGGTTTGACAATTTGGACATGTATGGTGATGGTCTTTTAGAATATACAATTGTCAACACTGGTGATGGTGTTGCTCCATCTGGTTGGGAAATTGGATTATTTCTAGGGCCTTATATGTTATTTTCTGAACAAATACTCATTGAAATGGGACCAGATGGAGTTCTTGAAAGAAACAGGACAAGTTTAGCTCCCTTCTCTGTACTTTGGGATGTGTCAGGTAATCAAATACCATTTGGTGATTATGAAATGGCTATACATGCTGATTATAGAGAAGTAGTAGTGGAAAAAGATGAATTTGATAATATAAGTAGTAAACCTGATTTAATTCCTATTCGGTAATATGTATTTTCGAGTATTATCAGTTGGGTTAAGGTGTGCAACTTCTTGTTGCCCACCATTACAAATCAAAATCAGGATTCTCAGAATTATAGGATTTTCAGGATAATTAAATTTTATAATTTTGTGAATCTATTTACGGCAACAAAAATGACCGACGAAGAACTAAAAGAACTAGTAGCCAGTTTAGCAATTTCTCAACAGAGGAATGAAATTCAGTTTGCAAGAACAGATGCACAATTGGCAAAAACTGATATTCAACTAGAAAAAACTGACGGAAAATTAGCAAAACTAATTGAACAGCATGAAAAAACTGAAGCTGGCCTATTACAATTACAAAAAATAGTTGAGAAAGTAACAACTAAACTAGGTGATTTAGGAAATATTCAAGGTAGTATAGCCGAAGATTTATTCCGTAGAAATATTGTCCAACTATTAGCTGAAAGAGGAATCAAAGTTAAAAATGTTGGCTTTCATGTTACTATGCCCGGAACATCTGAATACGATATAGTTGCTGAAAATGGCAAAGAAGTAGTAGTCATGGAAGTAAAAAATAAATTGAGTTCACGTCATATTCGGCGATTTTTAAATGTGCAACTAGCTAAATTTAAACGTGAATTTCCAATCTATGCGAATTATAAAATCTATGGAGCAATTGGTTCATTAATTGTTTCAGAAGCTATAGAAAAACAAGCTATTGAAGAAGGATTATTTGTTTTTACCCAAAGCAAAAATGGTGGTGCAAGTATTGTCAATCCTATTGAATTTGAGGCTAAAACTTGGTAAGACTGTATATTATTAATTTTTTTAAACATTCTTCAAAAGACAATGAACACACTTCAAATATTTGCCAAAGCACCAATAGCTGGTAAAGCTAAAACAAGATTAATAAAAACTTTAGGTGAGCAGGGGGCTGCTTATTTACATCAAAAATTAGTTAAATACTGTTTACAAAAATTTGGGCATATTTTTTCAGTGCAGTTATGGTGTTATCCAGATGAATTGCACAGTTTTTTTACTGAATGTAAAACTAAATTTAACATCAGTTTGCATCAACAGCATGGTTATGATTTGGGAGAACGTATGGCAAATGCTTTGGCAAGTACAGTTCCTCATCCAACAGTTTTAATAGGTACTGATTGTCCAAGTTTAACAGTTGCGATACTTCAAGAGGCTTTTACTGCCTTGCAACAATATCAGGTTGTATTAGGGCCGGCTGAGGATGGTGGTTATGTGTTAATTGGTATGCAACAACAGCTACCTGAATTATTTGTTGATATACCTTGGGGTAGCTCACTTGTATTGGAAACAACTCGTTCTCGTTTACGTGATTTACAATTAAGTTGGTATGAGCTACCAATCCAATGGGATGTTGACCGACCTGATGACTTGCCTCGATTAGAAAACATTGTTTGTCCATTATGGAATGAATACAAATAGGATTTAAATGTATTTATCCGTTAAGTTAATGAAGTTTTAATACAATACACTCTTCTATATCCATATCCTCAATAAATTACTAACCAATTCACCTAAATAAATTAAAAAATCAGTACTCATATCTGCTTGAAAACGTGTTTCATCATGACTGCCCATTGCTAATAATCCTTGTGGTTGTTCTTCGGAATTAGCTAAAATAGGAATAAGTACTGCTGAAACAATTTTACTATCTGGAAATAGATAATTATGTTGTTCTACAGATAATTTTCCACAAATAGGTTTATTACCTTTTAATAAATCACTAAATAAATCCAATGTTTGAGCGTCAAAATTAACAAACTCTTGACGTTCTGAATGAACAACTTCAAAGCATCTTATGACAACAACATCTGTCTCGAATTCATTGCATAAGGTGCTGTATAAGGTTTGAAAAAAATCTTCTATTCCATTGACATTTATTAAAGTGCTGATTAAATGTTGAATTCGACGATTTAATTTTTCATTTTCTTGGGCTACTGCAATTAAATCTTCTAATTTAGCTCGTAATTTTTGATTTTCTGCATGTGAATTTTTCAAATTTTGTTGCAATGAAGATGGAGGTGGCGTTTCCTTTAATTTATTTTGCAAACGTTGATTTTTTTCTCGTAAATCTTCCAACTCTTGTTTTAATAACAACGTTGTATCTTCTTTTGGGTTTACTAAAGTTTTCAGCAAGTTCTTATGGCGAGTAAAAAAATCTGGATGTCTTTGTAAATACTCGGCAACAGTTGCTTCTGGAAGTATTTCAATTCGTTCTAATAAACTTTTTGTTGGCATAATATATCTCTTTAAGTGTAGACTTAAATATTTAACTTCGTTGAGGTTGTTAGTTTCAATTCCGAAAGAGAGAGGTTAAATGTGAAATGAAAAATGGTTAGTTATTAACGATTTTGATTTTTATTAACAATTAATTATTCACAATTGATAAAGTTTATAATTCGGCACACGCATGAGCTGATACACCTAACTTTTTACAATATTCTTGCATTGAACCTCTGGTATTACATTTTTTAGCTTTATTCATAAGTCTTTCTAAAGCTATTCTGGTTTTAACAGCATTTTCATTAGGATAACCATATAAAAAGTCAATTGCTATATCTTTGGCCATTTGGCAAACTTTTGGATTATGTAATTTATCACATTCATATTGATAACCAACATATGCTAATAGTTTACGTTTCATTATGATATGAAGTTTAGCTGAAGAACGCACTAAACATTGTTCAGCAGCCCTTTCAAAAGCTATTCGACCATTTTTAACATCCTGTTTAGTTTCCGGTGGTAGCAACATGATGTTTTGAGGTTTCGGACAAATATATCCCATTTGATACAGCAAATTACACCATTGTGGACCACTATCTTTTTCAAGAGCTTCAATATCAGCAATAGTTAATAATGGCGGTAATGGTTTAACCGGTAAACAAGCATCAATTGCCTGTTTAACAGAATTAAAGTTAGTAAAATAGCTATTCACAGCAGCCATAGTTGGGCTAAAAACAATACATAAGGAAATAAGAACTATAATTTTCAAGTTTGTCATAATTTCACTCCGTTTGTTTAAGTTAAATAAAAACTTTAAAATCATAAACTTAATAAATAATTTATTGCACTGGGTCATTATAAATTATTGTTCCCAAACTCCTGTTTGGGAACACAATGTTGTTAAAGCTCTGTTTTGATTTTAGTTAAGATATATCATTATTAATGACGAAGCGGAGCTTCTTGGCAGTGTGTCCCCAAACAAGAGTTTGGGAACGATATTTCGATATTTAAGTGGTTTCATTAAATGTTTGTCTTGTGCAATGTCTGAGTCCTAAATTGTTTAAAACTTCAACTATTATAAATGTATTATGATAGAATTTGCAATAGATATAGGACTATTATAATTAAAATTACCGATTAAACAATAGGTTAATGAAATTATTGTTATTCCAATTAGCTTTTTAATTTTTGTCGAATTTATTTGGAAGAGCCAAAACCTACGAGGTTTCCAAAACCTCGCAGGTTTCAGTAATTCCACCACCAAGTGCAAATTTGTGATTTTTTGGTAAACGGTTTAAAATGGGAATATACCATTTGATTTTTGATTTAACGTCGTAAGTTTTTTGGATTATTGGTAGATCGTTCATTTGAGGAAAATTTAATGTTAGATGCTATTTTAGGTTTGGGTTCGGTTAGTTCAAGTCTTAATTCAATGGTTGACTTATATAAAAATGTTAGTGGTGTGTTTAAGGGTGACCAGAAGAATCAATATTTAGAGAAAATGACGAATCATTTGGGCGGAATTGAGACTCATTTGGAACGTCTTTCTGATAAAATTCTCATTGCTCCTGATATGCAAATCGTACAGGATGTGACGAAAACAAGTCAACAAAAAATAGAAAATTTAAAAGAAGTTAAAACTTGTTTAGAGCCTATACAACAGGCGATTGGAGAAGAAATTTTATCGTCTGCTATGATTTTAACACCAGAAAAAATGCAACAGGCATTAGTAAGAAATCCTTGGGAAGTTTTGATAGATGTACGGCCAATTAATTTGGTCACATCTCCGAACAATCCTGATTTAGTTCCGGTAGCTTTTTATCATGATGGTTATCAATTTATTGGTTGGCAGATGCGAGGTACGTTGCCTATTTTGTTTGATTGTCAATTTGATATGTCACCCAGTTCTCAGGTGATAATGCCTGAAATTAAAGCAAAATCAGTGAAAAATAAGGTAAAAATTGTTAAACCAATTGCAAAGGAAATAGGCGAAGAATTCAGTTTTGAAGTAGTTAAAGTTGATGCAAGAGGTAAAATATACGAACGCAAAAAACATACTGCAAAACAAAGAATTGAAAATGCCTATGGGGTTAATTTAGCAATGGTTTATATCCCGGCTGGGGAATTTATGATGGGTTCTCCTGAGGATGAAGAAGGACGTTATGATAATGAAAGTCCGCAACATAAGGTAACTATTAAGCAACCATTTTACATGAGCAAATACCCGATAACTCAAGCTCAATGGCAAGCGGTTATGGGTAATAATCCTTCTCATTTTAAAGGTGATAAAAGACCAGTTGGAATGGTTTCTTGGGATGATGCAGTTAAATTTTGTGAAAAACTATCCAAATTGACTAAACAAAATTATCGTTTACCTTCGGAAGCAGAATGGGAATATGCTTGTCGGGTTGGTACAACAACACCATTTTATTTTGGAGAAACAATAACTACTGATTTGGCTAATTATTGTGGTAATAAAACTTATGGCTCAGGACCCCACGGCTTTCTCATAAAAAATTAAGCCGCCTGAGCATTGCTTCAAATTTATCAGAACAGTCAGCAAAAGTTTCAATAGCTGCTTGAAAATTTTTGACTTTTGTTTTGCGTAACAAACTAATTG
>JAUCGL010000017.1 GCA_030378105.1 Candidatus Halobeggiatoa sp. HSG11
GAATATATATTATGTAGGGTGGGTAGTAACGAAGTGGAAACCCACCGAACCTTCAAAATGGTGGATTTCATTTCATTCTATCCACCCTACATTTGTTACTTTTGACTTATGTATAACGATGAGACGAAGACGTTGGGAACGAGAAAATTTTTTTGCTTTTAGCTAATAAATATAAACAGTGTACAAAACCTCAAAATCTACGACTAAAATTCCATTACTTGTTCCCGACTTGCCAACTACAGAAGAATTATTGCCATGGTTAAAGTGTATTGATGATAATAAATGGTATAGCAATTTTGGTCCATTAGTACAGGAATTTGAATCGAAACTGACTGAAATTTTAAATTCTAATTTAACTACAGTTAGTTCTGGTACCAGTGCTTTAGAATTATCTCTACTTGCTCTTGATATCCCTGTTGGCTCTAAAGTTTTATTACCAGCTTTCACTTTTCCGGCTACAGTAACTGCCGTTAAACATGCAGGTTTGCAACCAATATTTACCGATGTTGCTGCTGATAATTGGCTACTTAATCCAAGCATTGCTCGCCAAATACGGAAAAAAATATCTTATGATGTTGTTATACCAGTGACAACCTTTGGTCATCCACAACCAGTAAATGAATGGGATAAATTTTACAGCGATACTGGTATTAAAGTTTTAATAGATGCAGCTTCCTCTTTTGGAGTACAACCTATTGGAAAAAATTGTATCATTACATTTAGTTTCCATGCTACTAAACCATTTGGAATTGGGGAAGGTGGTTTAGTTATCGCCAATTCAATTGAATTTATTCAACAGGTAAGAAAATTAAGTAATTTCGGATTTGAAAATGGTGTTATAATTAAATCAGGCTATAATGGTAAATTAAGTGAATATCATGCTGCTGTTGGTTTGGCACAGTTAGAACGGTGGGAACAAATAATTCAGAGGCGTAAAAAAATTTGGGATATTTATCAAGATTATTTAGATAAAAACACTTTACAAAACATGCCAAAGAATTATATTCCTGCTATTTTGGCGGTTAAGTTTAATACTAAAAAATCAATTGATTATCAATTTCAAACTCGACGCTGGTATTATCCTCCATTATATAAACATCCAGCCTTTACTGATATACCAAAATTTGGACCTGAAACAGAAAATGATTTGCCAATAACTGAAAATTTATCTTTATTGGGTATACCATTTCATACCTCACTTACAGAAGATGATATTATTTACATTTGTGATAGTTTGATATGAAATTACTTTCAAAATAGACGATTAAAGAATATTTTCAGTGAATCAGATCTGCTAGGTTTTGAAAACTTAGATATTTAGGCTAAAATATTTGCCAAATTTGAAATTTATTTGTGTAGAAATATCAAGTCAAGAAATGCTATAATTTAACTTATGGAGAAATTAACTTTTTCAAAAATAACTCGATTTGATTTAAAAAAAATTGTCAATATTCAGGAACGGGGAATAGATAAATATATTTGGACTGAAGTTGAACATATTGGTTTGACTGACATGGAATATAATTATTTACAAACAATTAAAACTCATTTATTTAATTATGACACTCATCTAATGAATGAGGCTACAATTTGGGCTAGAGCTATTTACCCATTATTATTATTGGTGGAACGAGGTAATATTCAAGCTTGGGCAGAGGTACCATTAAAAGCTGTATATGGTGATTTTGAGTTAGAAGGTATTGCTGATGGTGCTGTGGGTAGATGTATAAGCGGATTCTTGGAAGCACCATTTTTAATAATTGTGGAAGCTAAACGTGGTTTAGAAGCTGAAAATCCTTTGATCCAGTTATATAGTCAGATATTAGCAGCCGCTTATTTAAATTGGCAAAATGATTCAACTAATGACATTCAAACTATTTTTGGTTGTTATACTATCGCTGATACTTGGAAATTTTTAAAAGTAGATGTTGATAAAAACGATACAAACAATATTTACATGCGCGTTGAATCTTCAAGAGAATATGTTGAAAAATTAGAAATTGAGTATATTTTTAAATTATTGAAAGGAATAGTAATTAGTAAAACTAATAAATAATTATGGAACCAGATAAAAGTATTACAATAAGACGAATAGAACGCTTAGTTTATCAACAAAATACTGATGAAGCTATTATTGCTATTATAAGAATTTTAGAACTTTCAGAATCTAGAGGTGGGATAAAACTTGATAACGAAAGTAGCAATAAAGAGAAAAATGATAGACAATTAGAACAAGTCTTTTTAAATGGTTATACTCGTTTAGCTAGTGTCTTTACAGCTTTTTTTTCCAACCCTAAAATACTATTATCGCCAGAAGGTTTTCAAGCTATAGTAAAAAATAAGAAACATTTATTAGGGATTTTTGAGCTAAGTGGTTTTGGCAGTGCAGAGCATATGTTAGGTTTGGTTGGTACTCAAACAACCAGTGACAAATTTTCTATTCAAAATGAACAGCAATTGATGAAGTTTTTGATATTCTATTCATTGGGTTCGGAAATAGAAATAGGTTTTGCTGAATTGATAAAAAAAAGTCCGAAGTTGCTATTACCGATATATATTAATTTAATTGGAGAAGAAGGAGTATTAGATTTTTCTGCTGCTAAAAACCGAGACAATTTATTACGTTTGGGACCGTTGTTAGAAGATATCCCTTTAGAAAATTTTAGTAACTTAACCAGTTTATCAGTTTTATGGATGTATTGTAGTTATACTTCTTGTGAAAATAAACATGATATCAAACATCACCTGAATATTATCATCCAAAAGTTTATGAAACAAGAAGGAGTAACAACCCCTTTTTTACCAGTTCCTCGCAAGATAAAACAACGACCGGTGATGCTTATAGTTTCAGAACGTTTTACCTCTAAACATGCTATGTACCGATGTTATGCACCATCTATTCAACAGTTACAAGAAAAATTTGAATTGGTGTGTATTACAGAAAAAAGATTTATAGATGATAACAGCAAACAGTTGTTTGATAAAGTTATTTATGTGGACAAAGAAAAAACAGCCATAAAAAAACTGGTTGGAAAGGTGATTAAATTAAAACCAGACATAATTTATTTCCCTAGTTTGGGAATGTTACAATGGACTTTATTACTGGCCAATTTACGTCTGGCTCCAATTCAATTTATGACTTTGGGTCATCCAGCCACAAGTAAATCACCATTTGTAGATTATATTTTTATGACAAATATTACCTTTTCCGATAAAGTTGATTGTTATAGCGAGAAAGTTGTATTGTTAGATGATGAAGAGGCCTTAGTTAATATTCCGCCAATAAATTTTGTTAAGTGTCCACCTGATATAAGTAAAAATCCACCAATTTTAAAGCTTATTGTTACAAGCACTTCTTTAAAGCTTAATGTATCTTTTATCGCTGTTTGTAAAGAAATTCTTGACAATAGCCAAAAAACAATAGAGTTTCATTTTTTTCCGGCTGAAAGAGGTATGAGTTATCAAAAAATTAAACAGCGGATTCGTAATTGGATACCAAATGCTGAAGTTTATCCATTTACAGATTACAATACTTATATAGGCAATTTGAATAAATGTGATATTCATTTAAGTCCTTTTCCATTTGGAGGTTCTAATAGCAATATTGATTCAATGCGGCAAGGCCTCCCTATAGTTGCTATGGAAGGTCATGAAGCACATTCAAGGATTGACTCAATATTTTTAAAGTTAGGTAAACTACCAAGTTGGTTAATTACTTACAGTAAAGAAGAATATGTTAAAGCTGCTCTTCGTTTAATCCATAATGATGAAGAACGGGTGGCTATTAGCGAAGCTTTATTAAACTTGGATTTTGACAATGTTTTTATGGATCATGAATTTCGTAATCACGAGAAAGTATTTGGCAAAGCGGTAGAATGGTTATACCAAAATCATGATTTTATTCAAGATGATGGAAGAAAAGTTTGGACAGTAGAAGCCCAACAAGAGTTATCTAAATAATTTATGTTATAAATAATATTAAAATTGGTTAAATGAAAATTATAATATATGGTAATGGGGCAATGGCAAGAGTTGTTTATTCCTATATCAGGCATAATATGGAAGTGTGTGGGTTTACTGTAGATGATTCTTGTATTAATCAAAATAATTTTTGTGAATTACCATTAATACCATTTAGTAAAGTAGAGTATCAATTTAGCCCTAAAATATATAAAATGCTTATAGCAGTGGGTTTTGTTGATATGAATGAATTACGGAACATAAAATATCAAGAAGCTAAACATAAGGGTTATCAGTTCGTTAGTTATGTCCATGATTCAGTATTTCAACATGATGATATGTTGATTGCAGAAAATTGTATTATCCTTGATTTTGTGTCAATACATCCCGGTACAACTGTTGGACATAGTACTTTTATATCAAGTAATACTAATATCGGTCATGATTGCAATATTGATCATTCAAACTGGATAAATTCTGGAGTAGCAATTGCTGGTAGTTGCCAAATTGGTTCTGGTTGTTTTTTTGGAGTTAATTCATCAGTTGGAAATGATATTAATATTGGTAATCAAAATTTTATTGCTGCAAATACATTTATTAGTAAAAATACTAAAGACAATGAAGTATATTTATCAGAAGTAGGTCAACACCTAAAAATGCAAAGTAAAAGATTTCTTAAATTCAGTTCAGCATTAAAGTAAGTGTAATGAGTACTATTGCCCATAAAATTTTTAATCAAGCTAATAATAATCCCGCTAAAATTGCTATTTATTGTGATGAAAATTCCATAAATTATAGACAATTAGCTGACATGGTAAGTGGTTGGTCTGTTTCTATGCAAGAACAAGGAGTTAAATATGGTGATCATATAGCAGTATTGCTTCCAAACTGCATTGAATACATAGCACTTATGTTAGTTGCTGCAAATAATGGATTGGTTTTAGTTCCATTGAATATTGCATTACCTATAGAAGCAATCTATCAAGCATTTATAACTGCAAATGTGAAACATGTTGTAGCAACGGCAAATATATTAAAATTGTTAGATTCAAAAATACCAATTGCTGATGATAGTTTATGGATTTCATTAGATGAAAAATATAATAATGCAATATTACTGATTGATTTAATTGGGGAAGCACAAACAAATTTCAAATCAGAAGGTCAAGATAATGCTCCATTTATTTTAACTATGACCTCCGGTTCAACCGGTAATCCTAAACCAATTACTCTTGAACAACAAACTAAACTGGCTAGAGCAAATTCCGCAATAGAAATATATAAAATATCAAATATTGACATAACTCTTGTGGCAACCCCTCTTTACCATTCTCTTGCGGAAAGATTGGTACTTATTGCTTTATTGACTGGTGGAACTGCTGTTTTAATGCCAAGATTTTCACCTTCAGAATGGATACGTATAGTAGAAGAAAAACAAGTTTCTTTCACTATAGCTGTTTCTTCACAGTTATCTCAAATAGCCAATCATATAGATAAAGTTAAGTCAATTGATAGTTTAAGATGTGTGGTATCTTCTTCGGCCTTATTAGAACTAAAAATTAAAGAAAGGCTTATCACAAAATTAAACTGTGAATTTCATGAATGCTATGGAACTTCAGAAATTGCTATTGCAACTAATTTAACAGCTAAGGATGCAACATTTAAATTAAAATCTGTCGGTAAAGCTATCTCAAATGTTGAAATTGGAATATTGACTGATAATGGTACTATTGCCGGAGTAAATGAAGTTGGAGAAATTATATGTAAAACTCCAATGCTCTTTAGTGGTTATTATGGTCAACCTAAATTAACTAATGATGCAATTTTTGATGATTATTTTTGTACCGGAGATATTGGTAGAATTGATGAAGATGGTTTTTTGTATTTTTTAGGCAGAAAAAAAGAAATTATTATTAGTGGTGGAATAAACATTTATCCAGCTGATATCGAATCAGTAATTATAGAATATGATTTAGTACAAGAAAATGCAGTTTTTCCATTTCCAGATGATAAATTAGGAGAAATTGTTGCAGTTGCTATAGTTCCTAAAGAGCAGTTTAATTTAAGAACATTACGTTTATTATGTGCAGAACGATTAGCTGATTATCAACAACCACGCAAGTTTTTTATAGTGGAAAAGTTACCAAAAAATAGTTTAGGTAAAATTATGAAGCACCAACTTATATCGACATATACTTGAAAATATGGATACTTTTTCAATTGGTTTTATTGGTGGTTCACTTCAATCTGCTGTTGGATATACGCATTTTATATCATCTCGAATGGATAATCGTTGGTCTGTTGATGCTGGATGTTTCAGTACAGATGCTGATGCAAATCAAGCAACTAGCCAAGCTTATGGTATTAATCCAGATAAAGTTTATGACACTTGGCAAAAAATGTTAGCAAATGAAAAGCAATTGGACGCAATTCTGATACTAACTCCAACTCCATCTCATTATGAAATAGTCACAGCTTGTTTAAATAAAGGTTTTTCAGTAATTTGTGAAAAAGCTCTAGCCTTGAACTCCACAGAAGCTAAAAAAATTATTACTGTACAAAAGCTTAATAAAGGTTTTTTAGCTGTAACATATAATTATTCTGGTTACCCAATTGTTCGTGAGTTACGACAAAAAATTAATAATGGAGTACTTGGTAAGATATTACATTTTCAAGCTGAAATGCCACAGGAAGGATTTATTAAAGCAGATGTACATGGAAATAAAATAACTCCTCAATCATGGCGACTCACAGATACAGGAGTAATTCCGACAATTTACCTTGATTTAGCAGTACATTTACATCAATTAATTTATTATTTGATTGGTCAAAAACCAATTGAAGTGGTTAGTCAGCAAGCAAGTAATGGTTGGTTTGAAGTTATTGATAATGTTATGTGTTTGGTTCGTTATACTGACAATATTCAAGGACAGTTTTGGTTTAGTAAATCTGCCCTTGGTCATCGAAATGGTTTGAAACTGCGTATTTATGGTTCAAAAGCTTCGGCTGAGTGGTATCAAAATAATCCAGAGGAATTACTTTTATCTTATTCAGATGGCAAACGTGAAATTGTTGATCGTGCTTCTTCTTGTGTAGAACTTGCTAATAATATTAAATACAATAGATTTAAAGCTGGACATCCGGCTGGATTTATGGAAGCATTTGCAAATCTTTATATTGATATTGCAGATAGTTTACGACAATATAAAACAACTGGTATTTGGAAATCAGAAGAAGTTTATGGTCCTACATTAGCTTTGGATGGGTTGCATTTTTTAGAAGCTATTTCTAAATCGGCGAAATCTAAAGTTTGGCAGAAAGTTATTGATTAAGTATCAAGGTATTTATTAATGTCAGAAAAAATTAGAAATTTTGTAATTTCTGCTATTGAAAAAAAAGGTAAATTACCAAAGGACTGTGATATAGATTCTTTTAATTATATTGATTCTGGTTATGTAGATTCAATGGGAATTATCAAATTTATGATAAGTATTGAAGCTGAATTTAATATTGAATTAACTGAATCAAATATGGAATCTCCAGAGTTTAAGACTATTGGTGGTTTGGTTGGTATAATTAAAAATAAGATAGCTTAGTTGATATGAAAATGAATCACTTAATAGTCGTACCTAGAATAGTAAATAATATTGGAGATTGGTATCAATTACCTTTGGGCATAGCCTATATTTCGTCTAGTTTAGAAAAAGCTGGTTTTACTCTATTTAAACTTAATTTGAACACAATTGCCGGTTCAGTTCATGATATTTTAAGTAATGTAATTGCAAAACATAATATTAATACGGTTCTTACTGGTGGTTTGACTGGTCAGTATGGAGCTATTAGAGATATTGCCAAAGAAACCAAATTAATTAATAAAGATATCAAAACTATAGTAGGTGGAGGCATAATTACAAGTGCACCAGAACATGCAATGGAAGCTCTTGAATATGCTGATTATGGAGTTATTGGAGAAGGAGAAATTATTTGTTGTGAATTACTTGAAACTATTGAAAATAATCTGCCTATAGAAAAAGTTATCAGTATAGTTTACCTAAAAAATGATTCATATATAGTTACACCGGGCAAGCCTGCCACAGTAGATGTTAAAACTCTACCTTTTCCAGATTATAAAGGACTAGAATTTGATAAGTTAGTAAAATCGGTTCCTAATACTCTTGGTATGTGTGAATATAATACTTTACCAATAGTAACCAGTAGGTCGTGTCCGTATAAATGTACATTTTGTTTTCATTCCAGTGGCCAAAAATTTCGACAGAGAGACTTAGATAGCGTTTTTGCAGAAATAGATTATCTTGCAAATGAATTTGGAGTTAAATACTTATCTATTCAGGATGAGCTATTTGGGTTGAAAAAGAAAAGGATTAAAGAATTTTGTGATAGGATTAAAAATTATAATATACAATGGCTTGCTAACTTTAGAGTAACTGATATTACTCCCGAACTGATTGCAATGCTTAAAGAGGCAAATTGTGCTACAGTGGCGTTTGGTATTGAGAGTGCGGACAATTCAGTTTTAAAAAGTATGAATAAACGTATCACCATTGAGGATACAGAACGAGCATTAGAACTTGTATATAATGCTGGGCTCGGAATTCAGGGAGTTTTTATTTTTGGTGACATAGCAGAAACAGTTGAAACTGCTACCAGAACTTTTAACTGGTGGAAACAACATATTAAATATGAACTACAATTAAGTGCTATAATAACTTATCCGGGAACTGAACTGTACAAATATGCACTTAGGGAAAAAATTATTAAAGACCCGGTGCAATATATCAAGGATGGTTGCCCATTGGTTCGTTTATCCAAACATATGACCGATGAGGATTATAAGTGGCTGTTTGAGCAATTGGCATCACTTCCTAGAATGTTACACAATTTACCAAACCAAGTTCAAGTCACTAATATTGATTACGAACATGGCAATATTGATGTAACTGGCAATTGTGTTACCTGCGATACGGCAAACAAATGGGAAAAATCCCGGCTTTTTGTACTAGAAACATTGGTGTGTAAAAGCTGCGGTAGAAGACATATTGCCCCAATACCAAAACCAGTTACCGATATAATAAGTTCTAATATTGATAAGCTTATTGATAAATATGGAAAAGTTGCTTTTTGGGGAGTAAATTCATATTTTTACAAACTTTCTGAACAATTGAATATAAAACAGTATGACAAATTGTTTTTTATTGATCAGTCAGATGTTAGATGTGGACTTAAAATATTGAAACATACCATACAATGTCCTGACGTTATAATGGAAGAAAACATAAAATGTGTGGTTGTATCCGTAGTTCAATATTTTTCCATTTTAAAACAACCTATTGAAGATGATTATCAACAAGAAAAGGTGATGAGTATCTCAGAACTTTTATCTGACATTGATAATATTTGAAAAATATGCTTACTATCCACGAAATAAAGCCAAATATTCAAGCAGTTAATTTTTGTAAGGACTTTTTAAGTTCCGATCCCAAAAAACGTTATGTTGTTGGCAAAAATGAATATTCAAAAAGTATTATTAGCCAAATTGAAATAGAAGCAATTATAGATGATTTCACCACAGATACAACTTATTTGGATAAACCAATAATAAAAACAGAAAATATACCATCTGATAGTTTGGTGATAGTGGCAGTAACAATTTATCCTTTTACGATTAGAAACAAATTATCTGAGATGAATATCAGGCAATTGGACTATTTTGCTTTTTATGAACATTCAAATCTTGATATAATACAGGTAAAAGTTTGGGCTTCATTCAGAAAGGATTTTAAAAACAATAAAACCAAATATTTATGGGTGGACGAGCTGCTGGCTGATGCTGAATCAAAAAGGATTTATAACCAAATTATTAACTTCCGTCTATCAGGAAACTTAGCCTATATGGAAGGTTTTACAGACCGTCAAAAACAACAATATTTTGAAGATTTTCTTGATCTAAAAAATGAAATTTTTGCAGATGTTGGAGGCTTTGATGGTTTCACCAGTCTGGAATTTATAAAAAAATACCCTGATTATAAAGCTGTTTATATTTTTGAGCCTGAATTGGAAAACATGGAAAAAGTTAAAGCAAATCTCGCTCAATATCCTAATATCAATTTTATCCAGCAAGGCTTATCCAATAAAAAACAGATTGTTAAGTTTTCTGTATCTGGTTCAGCTTCTACAATCAGCGAAAATGGTACGATAGAAATACAAGTTGATGAATTAGATCAGATTGTTAATGATGCTATTTCGTTTATAAAAATGGACATTGAAGGTGCTGAAGGTTTAGCAATTGAAGGGGCAAAACAAACTATTTTGAAAAATCATCCAAAACTAGCTATTAGTGTTTATCATAAAGCCAATGACTTTTGGAAAATCCCCGAACAGGTGTTGTCAATAAGAAATGATTACGATATTTACCTTCGTCATTATACGGAAGGAGTTGATGAAACAGTTATGTTCTTTGTTCCAAATAATAAAATGTGAAAAAACATTGCTACAACATGAATAATTCAATTTTAAAAAAAGATAAACGTTATTCATTTTCTGATTATTTTTATATGAACAACCCAACCGAAGAAATTATCACAGAATTGGGTTACTCTTTAGAATTTGCAGAAATTCAATTTCCTTCAACTACAAATATTGAAAATACCACTGTTGAAAACATAAAAAATATTTATTATAAATTACTCCCAAAAATAACGCTTAACTCAGAAATTGCTAAACGTGAATTTATGATAGCACCATTATTACATCAAGTGATACTCAATATTGATGATAAATTAAATGGTTACATAGATTATTTAATTCGTTCTAAACAAGAATTGATAGTTATCGAAGCTAAAAAAGGTGATTTGGAAAGAGGTTTTAATCAGTTAGCAGCAGAAATGATAGCGTTAGACCAATACGAAACAAGCCAAGTACCAGAAATATTATATGGTGCCATAACAATTGGTGAAGTTTGGCGATTTGCTCAATTAAAACGACTAGATAAAACTTTAGTTAAAGATATCAATCTATTTAAATTTCCTCAAGATACTAAAGAATTATTAGTAATTTTAACAGGGATACTTGCAACATAATTATTTGGTAATCTTACATAAAGTAGTGATGAACATTTTAAGATATTAATTTAATTATTTTTTAACAGTAACCGCTACTTCATTTAGGATTACTAAAAATCAAATGGTTAAGATGTTTTTTCTCCCAAATTTGGTTTTGCCTGCATTATTTTGTAAGGATACCTATCAATACCAAATGTTGAGGTAGTTTCGTGAAATTTACAAAAATACGATTATTTGCCCTTAAGTCCACTAAAATTTTGAATTTCATATCAAGCTATTTTAATTTCAACTACAAATTTAAAAGTATAAGTAAATGGATATTCAAAAAATCATAGACAATTTAACGCCAGAAAGTTTAGAGAAAATTAACGAGGCATTTGCCAAAAAACAAAATAAAATTCCGACTTACTCTTATTCTCAAATAACTTTCAAAGATTTAAAAAAACTGTTTGATATTAAGAATAATCCGACATTCGATATATTTGACAGATGGTTTAATAATAATATTGAACTCAAATTTGATGATGTTCAATTTTTAATTAATTTGATTAGAAATCATGAAGTTTTAATAGACAGCTATAAAGAAGAGGATTTAAAAGTAAAGTTCATCACCCCCATATTAAATAGAATTCAATTTTTAGATATGGACATACCATTAAGAGATTTTTATGAAGAACAATTAACTTATAAAACAAAGAATTTTATTTTAACAGGTGTAACTGATTTTTTAATTGCAAAAGGGTTAGAATTTCCGGATGAACCCTATTTTTTTATTCAAGAATTTAAAAAATCTATTAAAAATGATGATCCACGTCCCCAATTACTAGCTGAACTCATTTCAGCTGTTGAATTAAATCATTTTAGTTCAATGAAAGGTGCTTATATTGTAGGTGCTATCTGGCATTTTGTTATTTTAGAAAAAATAGGAACCAATAAATACCAATATTTTATTAGTAAATTATTCAATGCGACAAATATAGAAGACTTAAAATCTATTTATAAAAATTTGCTATTTATAAAAAATGAAATTATTAATAACATTTAAGGATAAAAAATATTTACTATAAATTGCTCCCTAAAATAACGCTTAATTCAGAAATTGCTAAACGTGAATTATGATAGCATCATTATTACATCAAGTGATACTCAACATTGACGCTAAATTATTGGAAAGAGGTTTTAATCAGTTAGCAGCAGAAATGATAGCGTTAGACCAATACGAAACAAGCCAAGTACCAGAAATATTATATGGTGCTATAACAATTGGTGAAGTTTGGCGGTTTTCTCAATTAAATATAATTATTTTAGAAATGGAACATAGTGAATTTTCCAAACCTAACGTATCATTTTCATAGCGATTGTTCATTACCTTTGAATTTTATTGAATAATTTAAGAATTATTATGAAAATACGCCAAGAAACAGAGCTAAACTTATTAAGAAAAATAGAAGCCTTAGAACAGGAAATAAAAGAGATAAAAGGCGAGAATAAAGAACCAATTCCCATCTATCAATATAGTAGAATAAGAGATATTGATTTGGATGAGATTGTGAATATCTCTCAAAAAATAAATCGAACCAAGTTTAATAACTGGTTTATTAACGACATTGATATAAGTAACAAAGACGAGTTATTTCTACTTGAACTTTTAGAACAAGAAGAAAACTATATATCCCTATATAATGAAGAAACATTAAAAATGAGATTTTTAAGTCCATTGCTGAGGAGAATAGATTTTAAAACTGAGCAATTTCAAGAACCTTCAAAATGGTGGATTTCATTTCATTCTATCCACCCTACATTTGTTGCTTGGGACTTATGTATAACGATGAGACGAAGACGTTGGGAACGAGAAAATGACATATAGCAATTCTTAATTAAATTCTACAAAAATATCAATTATTTATTTTGTATTACTGTAATCTATTTAATCGAGAAATGCTATAATTAAGTATATATACTTATTTAGGAAAAATGTCTCATCCCCTATTTCTTCTGCTAACCATGAGAATAGGTTATTTTGGATTGTCAACCAATAAGTTGATTAGTTTTTCTTTCAGTTTTTCCATTATTTTTTCTTGCTTATTTAAGTATCTTGTTATATTATCTCATTATTTATCTTGTTTGTATAATTACAATTCTCTCTTTTTATGAGTTTTGCAAGAGGCTCGAATATAGAATATTTTAATGAAAATAAAAACTGGGTTAGGTCAAGATAGTCATCGTTTTCAAGATAACTCTATTAATTTTAAAGAGTTAATACTTGGTGGAGTTAAGTTTGAGAACAATTTATCTTTGCAAGGTAATAGTGATGCTGATGTGGTGTTACACGCTTTGTGTAATGCTATTTCTGGTGTTACGGGAGTAAATATTTTAGGTAAAATAAGTGATGACCTATGTGCTAAAGGAATAATAGATAGTAGTGTATATGTTCAAGAAGCTTTAAAATATTTATGTAATTGGCAAATTTGTCATGTATCTTTTAGTTTTGAATGTCAAGTGCCTAAAATAACTCCTAAAATTTCTGAAATGAAATATACTATTAGTAAATTATTAGAGCTACAAATTCAAGATATAGCTATAACTGCTACTAGTGGTGAAGGTTTGACGGCTTTTGGACGTGGGGAAGGAATTCAGGTTTTTTGTATAGTGACGGCAATAAATGACACGTAGCATAAGTATGGCAAGTGGAATGCAAATTGCTCAACAAGCAACAGCAGATATAACAACTTGGTTGAATAAATTACCACAAACTCAAAAAATTACAAATGTTGAAAATGAACTTGTATATCAAAAAATAGATGTTGATTTGGTATGGACAACTAAAAAAAGCTGTTATAAAGTAGAAATTAAAGGTGATCAATGGCATAAGACAGGTAATTTTTTCTTTGAGACTAAAAGTAATCGAGAAAGAGCTACACCCGGATGTTTTCTCTATACCGAAGCAGATTTGTTATTTTACTATTTTGTTATTCCTAAGATATTATATATTTTAATAATGCCAGAAACTAGACATTGGTTTTTGGCCAACATACAACGTTTTAAAGAGCGTTCTACCACAACTCCGGTCGGTAATGGATTTTATACAACTGTGGGAAAATTAGTACCTATTGAGATTGTTTTGCAAGAATTGGAAGTGAAAAGATATAATTTGGATATTCCTAAATAATAATTCGGACATTTTAACAGTACCATAGCATCGTAACTTACCATTATATAAAGGTAAATAAAAAATATGATGAGTTTCGCAGAAATTTCATAATGGTTTTATTAAAACCGAAAATTCTTTAATTGCTATTTTAATAGCTGTTATATCAAAAATTTGAGCATTTTCTGACAATGTTTTACCATATTGTATAAAAGCTTGAACATCATACTTTTCTCCTAATTTTGTTATTTTTGTGGCTAGTTTATTAACCCTACCCATTTCCAATACAACATTTAAATCTTTCAAAATCGGTATAATTTCTTGTTCAAGCTGTTTTTTGAATTCAGGAAAATAAGTAATTTCAGTTGGATTAATAGTAAGAACAACTTCTTCAGTTTTAAGAGCTTCTATAACATCAGTATATTTAAGATGATTGGACAACTCACCAAGTAGCTCAGAAATATTAACTGGTTTAGTTAAATAACCGTTAAAACCATGTGTATCAATCTTTGTATCCAATGCAGTTGCGGCTGTCAAAGCAATAACTGGAATGTTAGCAGTATTTGGATTATCTTTTAAATGCTTGGTTGCTTCATAACCATCCATTTCTGGCATTCTTATATCCATTAAAATCAAGGTAGGCTGGTATTTTTCTACAAATAACAATGCTTGTCTACCATTTTCTGCACAGATAACTTCTAAATTAACCTGTGATAAATATTCTCTGATTAAATCACGATTAGATTCAATATCATCAACAACTAACACTGTTGTCTTTGTGAAAGTGATATTATTTAATTGAAAATTATTGTCTGGTTTCGCATCTTGTGTGATAACAGCAGTTTCAACTTCCCATAAAATAACCTTAAAACAGCTACCTTTGGGAGTACTAGTAACTGAAATATGACCATCCATTATTTCAACCAAATGTTTGCTTATAGCAAGTCCTAATCCAGTTCCCCCATATTTACGGGTACTTTGGCCATCCTGTTGTTTAAATGATTTAAAAATAAGAGTTTGTTGGTCAGTGGGAATGCCTATTCCAGTGTCTTCCACCGCAATAACCAAATTTATGTAATCGTCTTCGGTATACATTTTATTGGCGCAAAGCTTCACATAACCATGCTCAGTAAATTTAATTGCATTACCAATCAGGTTTAACAAAACTTGTCGCAAACGAGATTCATCTAAAAGTAAAAATGGTGGTAAATTTTTATCAATCATCATAGAAAATTCAAGTTTTTTTTCTTCTATTTTGAGATTAAAAATTTGTTGTAATTCGGTAAAAATAGTCTGTAGATTGACTGGTTCATATTGGATTTCTAAATGCCCTGCTTCAATTTTAGACAAATCAAGTATGTCATTAATTAAAGTTAAAAGACTTTTACCAGCAGTTCGAATAGAATTAAGATAGATTTTATGTTTTTTATCAGTTATTTTAGTAGCAAGTATATCACTAAAACCAATAACTGCATTCATTGGAGTACGAATTTCATGACTCATATTAGCAAGAAATTCACTTTTGGCTTGATTAGCAGCATCTGCTTGTTCTTTAGCTTTCTGCAATTCATTTTCTATCTGTTTACGTTTAGTTATATCTTGCAAAAAACCCATTACTTTGCGGAGATTATTATTTTGTTCATAATAATTTTTACCAGTTGCTTCTATATAACATATCGATCCATCTTGTTTTATTAATCTGTATTCATTAGAAAAACTAATAGGTTTATTATGATTGAGGGTAGTCTCTGCTAATCTTTTATTAGCGTGTTCTCTGTCATCAGGGTGAATATGATTCATGTAATTCTCAACACTTGGCTCAATTTCACCCGGCTCGTAACCAAGTATTCGGAAAATTTGGTCTGACCATTTAACTTCCATACTATCAGGATAAAATTCCCAACTACCTAATTGAGCTATTTGCTGAACATCTTTTAAATCTTGCTCATTTTTTGCCAATGCAAGTTCAATTTGTTTACGCTCTGTGATATTCGTTGCAACTTCCATTCGCACCAGCCGTCCATCTGGCCATTTAATGGCTTGATCTCGACATAAATACCATTTACCATTTTTGGTATTCTGGAATTCCCAAACATGAGTTTTAGTTGGATTTCCATCTCGATCCAAAAGCTTATCATTAGTACAAAAAGAACAGGGACCAGTTTGTTCAGTCTGTAATATTTGCCAACATGGCTTGCCAATAACATTATTATTTTTATTTTGATTTATAAATAAGAGTTCATAATTATCAAAATCACAAACATAAACAAGTGCATCTAAATTATTTGTAACTGTTATAAAACGTTCATGAGATTCTTGTAATGCTTTTTCTGCTTGTTTACGTTCAGTTATATCTGCAAAAGTTGTATAAACTTGGTATGGTTTACTTTGGCCTGATTTAAACTGAGGAATTGCATTGATATTTATCCAATTATAGTTTTCTTCAGATGGGTTAAAAATTCCCATAATAACATTTTTAACTGGCTTGCCTTTTTTTAACGAAATCATTGCTGGATGAGTTTTTCCCGGAAAATCGTAACCATCTTCATGAATCGCTTTCCAACGTGGATCAACTGATTTTTTACCCTGCATTTGCTCAAGTGTCAAGCCTAAAATACGTTCAGCCGCTGGATTGGCAGAAATTATAGCACCGGCTGCATTTTGATACACAACTCCCTGCACCATTGATTCAAATAACAGACGATGTTTTTCCTCACTTTCTCGCAATTTTTCTTCAGCTTGTTTACGCTCAGTTATATCTAAAGAATATTCAATCATTTGGATAACAGTATCAGTACTGTCTGTAATGGGAAAACCGTGTACTTCAATATTTTTTAAATTACCATTTTTGTCTAAACGAATATGTTCTACTATAGTTGGTTTTTTAGTTTTTTTAACTATTTGGAGTGGACAAAAATTATCCATTCCAATACAAGGCGTATTATTTTTATGTGTCAATTCATGACATGTTATTTGAGGTTTAAAACCTAATTTTTGTGTCGCTACGTTGGCTAGTTCAATTTGGTAATTGTTAGCATTAATAACATAGAATGGATGATCAAGCGAATCTATAACCTGTTGGAGAAACCTATTTTTAGTTTGTAAAATTGTTTCAGCCTCAGCATATTTGGAGCGAGCATGGCTTAAAAATACTGCAACAATAATAATTAATACAACTAATAATATAAATGGCATAGCCATATAACTTAAGATTTGACGTGACTCTGTTTGTAATTGTGGAATAAAAGAAATAACTTTCCAGTAATAATCATTAGTTAAACTTGGAGAATAGGCTTGTTTAGTATCAGTACTAGATTTTTGTCCTTCTAAAAGAGGGTAAATGGTGATGAAAGTAAATAAACCATTAGCAGTATTAAATTGACCTGATTCTGCTGCTTGAATTAGCTGCCATTCATTGGGGAAACGATTGCCAAAAGTAGTATTTTTTTTGTACATAAATCCCCATTCATCTTCTGGAATAAGTCCTCTTAACCAAAAACCGGCTGCATTGGTAACCATGATATGGTTGGAAGTATTCACAGCAAGTTTATCTAATTTTTGCAACAAGTTATTTCCCAAATAATTAAGCAATACTATCCCACGTTTGTTACCAGCCTGATCAAATACTGGTGTACCAAAACGAATAACTGGTTTTAATGGTTGTTCTATTTGCCCTTTTTCAATATTCAAATCAAACGGTGAAATAAACACTTCATTTTGTAATAAAATAAAAGTATCTCGAAAATAATAACGTTTGCTTTTTGATTGAAGTTTGGTTGAGGGAACAACTGATGGTTGTCCATCATTAAAATTAGCTCGAGCAATTTCCATTCCTGTATTATCCAGAAAACGAATTTGATCATAGAGCTTTTTTTGAGCAGCAAACTGACGATATTCTTGAGCTAAGATTTGTCGTTGTATTTTGGTATCGTTATCTAGTAATTTTTGTAATTCAGACTGTTTGGCTAAATACATCAAATCTGCAATTATATAATTAAACTCATTAATAATTTGTTCATTTTGACCATTTAAACTTTCAATCGCTTGAACTTCTAAAATAGCCTTATCATGACTTATTTGTTGATAGTAAATAGTTATTGTAATTAAAATTACTGGTAACAATAATAATAAAAGTATTCTGAGGAAACGTTTTAACATGTTGGTTATTTGTCTATTATAATGATTTTGATTTTAACATAATAATTTGAACAATTTTTAATTGATTAGGACTTATGCGTTGACAAGATAAATATTTAATGAAACTGTTTATCTTGTCATCAATGCGTAAGTCCTATTAATAATAAATTTCTAAAGAATCTTACTACATTAATAAGTTTTGATAATATTGATGATAGAAAGCAGGTAATGTATACTTTTAATAACATTTATAAATTGAACAAGTTCGTACAAATTAAATGCTTGATATTTATATTTAAATTCACTAAAAATTAAGCATTCACAATTAAGAATTGCTATAAATTACTATCATCTGTTATATAACAACATAAAAATTATGCTAACTCCTATTATTCTTTCTGGTGGGGTGGGAAGCCGTTTATGGCCTCTATCCCGAGAACATTATCCCAAACAACTACTTGCTTTAATTGGCAATAATACCTTGCTCCAAGATACAATTTTACGCCTAGCTGAACTCCCAGAACAAGCCAAACCGCAAGTTGTATGTAATGAAAAACATCGCTTTTTAGTTGCAGAACAATTAAACAATATTGATGTTGAATCAGCTAACATTATTTTAGAACCGGAAGGACGTAATACTGCTCCGGCTGTTGCTGTTGCTGCTTTAACTGCCTTATCTCAAGACCCAGAAGCAATATTATTAATTTTGCCAGCCGACCATTTAATTGCTAATACAACAACATTTTGTAAAGCAATTGAAGCTGGAATTTCATTGGCTGAAACTAATCATTTAGTTACTTTCGGGATTGTGCCTGATAGTCCAGAAACTGGCTATGGTTATATTAATGCCTCTGATTCTATAGAAAATTCTGTTGCTTTATCAGTAAAAAATTTTGTTGAGAAGCCTGATTTAGAGACAGCCGAACAGTATTTAGAATCTGGCGAATATTATTGGAATAGCGGTATGTTTCTATTTAAGGCTGCTAACTATTTACAGGAATTAGAAAAATTTGCTCCTGAAATTTTAACAGCTTGTAAATTAGCAACTGATAATGCTGTGGTAGATCAAGATTTTTTGCGTTTGGATTCCAAGGCATTTAAAGCTTGTCCAAGTGATTCTATTGACTATGCTGTGATGGAACATACTAATTCAGCAGTAGTTATTCCATTAGATGCTGGTTGGAATGATGTTGGTGCTTGGTCATCATTGTGGGAAGTTAGTAAGCAAGATGAAACCGGTAATGTTATTTTAGGTGATGTTTTAACAGAAAATGTTGCAAATAGCTATTTGCGTGCTGAACATCGGTTGTTGGCTGCGGTTGGAGTGGAAAATTTAACAGTTATAGAAACGGCTGATGCGGTGCTTGTTGCTCATAAGGACAAAGTGCAGGATGTCAAAAAAATTGTTACCCAGTTAAAAGCAACTAAACGTAGTGAAACCGAATTACATCGTAAAGTTTACCGACCTTGGGGTCATTATGAAACCGTTGATATTGAAAAGCGATTTCAGGTTAAACGAATAACAGTCAATCCCGGTTCGAGTTTATCCCTACAAATGCACTATCATCGTTCTGAACATTGGATTATCGTACAAGGTACTGCTAAAATAACTAAAAATGATGAAGTTTTCGTGCTTACCGAAAATCAATCAACCTATATTCCGTTAGGTACTAAACATCGCTTAGAAAATCAAGGCAGAATTCCGTTAGAAATCATCGAAATACAATCAGGAAGTTATCTTGGTGAAGACGACATTGTTCGATTTGAAGATATTTATGGACGCAATGTTTGATAGGAAATTTTCACATATTCTATACAATGGTATATAAAAATGATAAAATTATTCTATGTTTTCCATATACTATATTTAAGGACAAAAAATTTACCTATAGATGTTCATTAAGATACATTCGTGTGAAACCTGTGGGGTTTTGGAAACCTCGTAGGTTTTAAGTGAAATTATTTATCTGAAAAACTATATCTATGTTCTTAAGCACTCAAACATAGGAAACGAATCATGGCAAAAAGAATTACCGTTGATCCGATAACCCGTATTGAAGGTCATCTGCGTATTGACTGTGAAGTAGATGGTGGTAAAGTAACCAATGCATGGGCTTCGGGTCAAATGTGGCGTGGCATCGAATTGATGTTAATAGACAAAGACCCACGAGATGCTTGGGCAATAACTCAACGAATCTGCGGAGTATGTACTACAGTACACGCCCTTACTTCAGTACGAGCAGTAGAAAATGCTCTTAAAATGGAAGTACCAATTAATGCTCAATTAATTCGTAACCTTATAATAGCGGCTCATGCTGTTCACGATCATATTGTCCATTTCTACCATTTATCAGCTTTAGATTGGGTTGACATTGTTTCAGCTCTTGATGCTGACCCCAAGAAAACTTCCCAGCTTGCCGAAAGTTTATCTGATTGGCCTCTTAACAGCCATCATACAATGGTTCAAGCTCAAACTCGTTTAAAAGACTTCGTGTCATCAGGTCAATTGGGCGTGTTTGCGAATGGTTATTGGGGTCATCCGGCCATGAAACTATCGCCTGAAGTTAACTTATTAGCATCTGTTCATTATTTACAAGCTCTTGAATATCAACGTAAAGCTAACCAAATTGTAACTATTTTAGGCAGTAAAACTCCTCACATTCAAAATTTAGCTGTTGGTGGTGTTTCCAATCCAATTAATATGGATAGCCAATCAGCTCTTAATATGGAGCGTTTGTATCATATAAAAACTGTTATTGATGAGTTGGGAGCTTTTGTTAAAAATGCCTATATGGTTGATGTAGCGGCAGTGGGAGCATTTTATCCAGAATGGACTAAATATGGTGCTGGGATAACAAATTATTTAGCTGTGCCGGATATGCCATTGGATAGTAAAGGAACTGAATTTAGTCTACCGGGTGGTTTTATTAAAAATGCTGATTTGACAACCTTTAAAGCTATCAACAATTATCAAGACGAGTATTTTGAAAAAGGTGTGGAAGAGAGCGTTAAACATGCTTGGTATCAGGGGGGTAAAGGGCCTTTGCATCCTTATGATGGCGAAACTATTCCAGAATATACCGACTTTCAAGATGAAGGTAAATATTCATGGGTTAAATCTCCAACTTTTTATGGTGAGCGAGCTCAAGTTGGGCCATTAGCAAATGTGTTATGTATGTTAGCGGCTGGTCATAAACCAACTCATAAATATGCTACTGATATGGTTAAAACAGTTAGTGGCTTGCTAGGAGTTGAATTGCCATTGGAAGCTTTGCACTCAACTATTGGAAGACATGCAGCAAGAGCTATACGTTGTGCTGTTTTGCATGATGAATTAGGTAAACAATGGGATTTATTGGTGAATAATATTGCTAGTGGTGATACAACTACTTACAATAGACCCACTTTTCCTAAAGAAGAGATTCGTGGCTTTGGTTATCATGAAGCTCCACGCGGTACTTTATCTCATTGGACAGTTATTAAAGAAGGTAAAATCAAAAATTATCAATGTGTTGTGCCAACAACTTGGAATGCTGGGCCAAGAGATGAAACTGATGCTATTGGGCCTTATGAAGCTTCTTTATTAGATAATCCGGTCGCTGATCCAGAATTACCACTTGAAGTATTAAGAACTGTTCATTCATTTGATCCTTGTTTGGCTTGTGCGGTACATTTAACAGATACTGAAAATAAGGAAATTGTTAAGGTAAAAGTACTGTAATAGCTGATATTTTTAAGCTAAATTATCTCGTTCCCAACGTCTCGTTTCATCGTTATACATAAGTCTCAAGCAACAAATTGTAGGGTGGATAGAATGAAATGAAATCCACCATTTTGAAGGTTCGGTGGGTTTCCACTTTGTTCCTACCCACCCTACATAATCACTGCCATTTGTGTTAAGGGCAACTATAAAGGATTTGCCCCTACGTTAAATGATGATTTGTAGGGGTTATTTCTTGTGGTTACCCCAATAAATCTTTCTTAACTTATTACATTGAATATTTTGTTGGGAATGGTAACCCAAGGCAATTATAAGTTACAATTAGGTTTATTAACTACTTGTTTATAAAGATGTTTAGCCTGCCCCATAGCCCGATTTAAATTAGCAATACGGGTATCATGTGATGGATGTGTAGATGAAAATTCTGGTGGTTGTGATTCATTGCCAGCCCCCATATTTTGCCATAGCTTAACACTTTCTGTAGGATCAAAACCAGCCTTAGCCATAAAATACAATCCCATTTCATCCGCCTCACTTTCATGAGTACGACTATATGGTAAAATTATTCCATATTGAGCTCCTATTCCCAATAATCCCATTACTTGTTGTCCCATTTCTGATTGAGTATTACTAACAGATTTGATTAATGTCAAGCCTTGGGATAATACAAATTCTTGTGATACTCTTTCATTACTATGATTAGCCAATACATGACCAATTTCATGGCCAACAACAGCCGCTAATTGGTGTTGGTTTTCGGCAATGTTTAACAATCCGGTATGAACTCCAATTTTGCCTCCCGGTAAAGCAAATGCATTAGCAGTTTCATCTTTAAAGACAACTACTTCCCATTCAGTTTTATTGTCACTGACTTGAATAAGTGCATTGGCAATACAAGTAACGTAATTGTTAATCTGTCGATTAGTTTCGATTGGATTTTCTTGTTTCATTTGGGAAAACGCTTCTATTCCCATAGTATTCATTTGATCGGCTGGCATGAAATTTAATTGTTTTCTGCCTAATGGTGAAGTAACACAACTAACCAATACTAGTGTGGTTAAGCTGGTTGTAATGATTTTTTTTAACATAATTTAAGTTCTATTTATACTTGAAAAGATTTAGGAAAATTCCGTTATAAGAATTGTTATACCTAATATTATAGCATTTCCCACTCCAATTTAAGAGGGAGGTGAGATGTGTTGTCATCTTTGGAAATGTTTTTCAACTTTTGTCAATGCGTTAAGTCCTAGTTTTATAGATTTTTATGGTGGTGGCCATTTACCAGCAAGAACTAATTGATTGATTAATATATTTTTTGGTAGCCAAGTTAATATATCGTCAAATTGATTTTCTACAAAACTATCTTGAGTAAAAATATCTTTTGTGGTTGTTGAAAAAGATAACGAACAATTTGCGCCTCCAGAATAGCCATGCTTATCGTTTTCTTCTTCTGGTCTACCATTTTTTCCACAAGAATAAATAACTGCAATTACATTTGAATTAACTCCAACTGTTTCATTGGTAAGAGGATTATCATTAATATCTCTTATTTTTAATCCACTGCTTGTGTCTAAAGAAACCGGAAAATTTATAGTTCTGTAAGCATCATCAAGTCGGTAACGAATCGGATTGCCCCATGAATCATATCTGCCTACACCTAAGATAATCCAAGGAATTTCACCTTCTTTGTTGAGAACACAAGGATGATCTGTTCCTTTACCATTACTAATAGGTGGCAGGTTAGGACAAGGAAAATTACCATTAAGAATAGCATATCCTATCAACGCCTCTTTGACAGTTTCCAGAGTTTTTTGAGTATCTTTAATTTTCTGTTGATTCATTTGCATTGACAACGGCATTAATAGGCCACCTATTAAAAAACCCATTATAATCATAACGATAGCCATTTCAATTAAAGTAAAACCTTGGGATATTTTCATTTTGGTAAATCCTTTGTTTTTGCTAAATAATTTGTCAAAGTGTATTTTGATAACCATGTTAATCTATCATCAAATACATTTTCCACATAATCTCCTTTTTTATAAGTTGCATCATTTGCTATAGTAATTTTATTACTACTCTCCGCTTCACCATTTTTACCATAAGATAAGATAATGGCTATTATTCGAGAATGATCGGATAATTCTTTAGTAGTCAAGTCATTACCATATCTATCTATTACAGTTAATTTTTTATTAAAATCTGTTTGTAATGAATCTCTTATACCACTGCTTGCAGAATAATATCTATCAACCCGATAATGAAAAGGTCTTTTCCACGCATCATGTCTGCCGATTCCTAAATCTGCCCAAGGTAAATAACCTTCTTTTTTACATAAAGCAGTATCTTCTATGCCAATAGCATCGACATCGTAAGCTCCATTCACACAATGTTTTTTATATTTAGAACATCTAGCAGGACAAGGCAAACGCCTATTAATAATAGCAAAACCGACTAAGCTTTCCTTTATCTGTTCCAAAGTAACATCTGTTTTATTAATTTTTTTATAATCGCTCATTAAAGCCATTGATTCAAGTAAACCACTCATAATAAGACCAATTATGGCTAGTGCGATTGCCAATTCAATTAAACTAAAACCTTTGTATTTATTCATAATTAAGAGTTTATCTATTTTGGTATATCACAATCATTCCAGTTATCTTTGCATACAATATCGTTAAAATCTTTATCTGTTTTTTTCCGTTCAAAATTACAAACTTGAGGAGAATTAGGGCATTTATTATTATTAAGATAATATTGAAAATATGAAAAATTATCATCTTCAAGATAGTTGTTAATATCCTCTTTAGCAGCATTATTGTCTCTGGTTTGATTGTTTAGCCTTTGTCCAGCAACAAATATTACAAATTTATCTACTTCATTATCATTAACTTTCAAAATATCAGTAGGAGATATTGTAGGAATTGGACTAACATATTCCCAATCATATTTATTATCATCTTTTATTTTAGCAAACGTATCTTCTTTAATTTTTGCCTCTCTAGCTTTGAAATCATGCCATGTTTCATTAGCCTTCCAATTTCTTTTTGCTTTTACCCAAAAATGAACAGCACCACCTGTATTTGATGCGTAATCACTGCTTACTGCGTAAAAAACTTTTTCTTTCCATTTATCCCACCAGAAATTGTTAAAACATTTATCAGTCCATTCTGTTAACATTCCTTTATCAGTAGCAGTGTTAGGTATATTGGGAATTCTGCCAAAAAGGTTATCATTATCAGGTGGACATATATCTTTATACGAAGTATCTTGATATCCAATATTATTAAAGCAATCAGGATCATTTATATCAGCAGCCCAAGGGAATCTTTTTTCAACAAATATAGATTTTTTCTTATAGTCATCTCTTTTTTCAATTTTGTTACAACCACTTGTAGCTGATTTACAGGTAACATTGTCATCATCACAACTTGTTTTACATGCAGCAACATCCACACACGCTTGTTCACAATCAGTATCACCTTCACAATCATCCAGACAATTAGGTACATCTTCACATTTGGTTCCACAATCATTCTGTTTGCCATCACATTTTATTTCACAATGTTCAATTTGAGCATTAACGTAATCTTCAATGTAAGTTTTTACATCATGAGATGGTGTATCTTCTGCTCTGTAATTTCCAGCTACAGGATTTTCCCAATCCCCTATTGCCTCTAAAAAACCTCCATCTGTTCTTGATTCTCGCAAAAAACGTTTTTCATATAGATAATTATTAACATTTACAAGGCATTTTCTAACTTGTTTAGCTACCCAAAAATCCATTCTTTCATATATTGGCTCATAATCCTGCCGGGTTATTAACATTAATGTATCATTAAAAATTATTTCACCATCAGTATCATAAGTTAAAGGAGCATTGATAAATACTGAGTTGTTTTCGGTAGGTAATGCTTCGTCACCCCAATCATCTGTTGCTGCCGATTCATTTACTCCCTTAGAATTATCAATAGTATAACCAGCACTAACCTTAAATTTGTCGAGATAATTCTCAGCCTTATTAATATTATCTAAATTATTAATATTATCTGTAGAAACAGATGTATTTTTACTACTACAAATTGTTTTTGCACCAGTAGGAATACGACTTTGTCCCTCAAGAGCTTCGCCGGCTGCAAAAATAATAGCTATGGTTTGTTTCGCTGCATCATCTTCTGATGTACATGTAGAAGACGTACATGTTGTTGCACCAGCAATTTTATTACCCTTAATATTCTCAACAATAAATAATCCAGGTGTATCACTGGTCAAAGCCGATTTAGCTTTATCCTTATAATTACCGGAGACTGCGTACCATAAACAATCGCCATTGCCATCTCGTAAAGGAGGCAAACCAAGAGTACGCCAAGGAAACCATCCTAAAACACTTTTACCTTTACTTTCACAAGACAGTCCCTCACTTTCAGAACCAGATGGGTCACTACTACCATCACCATCAAGGTCTGGACATGGTAAATATCCTTGTGGTTCATTAGAAGAATGAGTTTCCGCATAAACAGCCGCAAATCCAAGCAAAGCTTCTTTAGCCTGTCGTAATGCCTTATTTGTTTGTTTTTGGGAATTAATTTCACGCTGAAAACGGCTATTATTAACCCCAGACAAAAAAAATGTGGCAGTACCTAAAACTACAACTGTCAAAAATATAATTAAGGCAATTCCTGATTGATTATTAAGTATTTTAGTAGACATTTAACTCATTCCCAGATTTATGGTAATTGCTTCCCTTTCTTAAGTCTTTATAACTTAAAAAAGGGCTTAAAGGAAAAATGATTATTAAGGAACGTACATGAAATAATTTAAGATAACTAGACCTACTAGGTTTTGAAAACTTAAGTAGCTCTTATCCAACATTGTAGAAATTATTCCTCGTCTTCATCTTCTAATTCTTCATCTTCTTCATCATCAAATTCATCGTCAAACTCATCTTCTTCTAAAGGAGGATCACCATCATAAACAAGATAATTACGCCTTGCCAAATAAGCATTGCGTAAATAGGCATATTCATCCATAGCTGCTTTTTCCAAAGCTTTTTCTGCTCCTAATAAATCAGCTCGTAAATCAATTTTATTAACTAATTCTGAACTCCAAGAAGCATGAGTAGATGTCATACCCATAGGTTTTCCAGTATAATAAAAACGAGGATTTAAAAAAATATCAATTCCCAATCCAACAGCATCACGCCCAGAACTCGGTCCTAAGAACGGTAAAACAACATAAGGACCACTATTAACTCCCCAATACCCTAAAGTTTGACCAAAATCTTCGTTATGTTTAGGTATATCAAATTTACTAGCTAAATCTATAAATCCCAAAAGTCCAAAAGTACTATTCAACAAAAAACGACCACTATCTGAAGCTGCTTGTTTAAATTTAAATTGTAATAAATCATTAGCAATTATTGTAATATCACCAAGATTACCAAAAAAATTAGTTATACTTTCATTGATTGGTTCTGGTGTTATTGCTTTATAACCTTTTGATATTGGTTTTAAAACAGCTTTATCAACAGTTTTATTAAAAGCATAAATATTGCGATTAATTTTCTCAAAAGGGTCAGAATTTTCAGTAGGAACCGTTGAACATCCAGACACAAACCATGCCAAGATAAGTAAACCTAAAAATGGTCTATAGTAATTGGTATTTAACATAATTATTTCCATATATGAAATTACTTTGATATAAAAATTTAATAGGGAAGTTCTTTTGTTTTTTTAAAGACTACCTATAAATATTAATGTACATATATACTAGTTTAGCTTTAAATGGTCGTTAAGTAAAATTTTACTGTTATTAAAATCTTTAAGTAGTTATAATTATTCAGCAATTTAGCACATAAACCCATTTAAAATACAAATATGGCATTTCCCGTTTGCATATCTCCCCATTGAATTTTTATCAACATAAGTTTATACTTCAGTTTGAAAAAATAATTTTAGGATAACAATTATGATCTTAACAACTTTGGAAACTGTACCCGGCAAAAATATAACGGAACATTATGGGCTTGTGCAGGGGAGTACTATCAGAGCTAAACATATTGGTAAAGATATAATGGCTGGTTTCAAAAACATAGTGGGAGGTGAGCTAAAATCTTATACAGAATTATTACAAGAAGCTCGCGAAGAAGCAGTTAAAAGAATGGAAGATCAAGCAGAACAAAAAGGGGCAAATGCTGTAGTTAATATTCGTTTTGCAACTTCCTCAGTTGCACAAGGAGCAGCAGAACTATTTGCTTATGGAACCGCAGTTAAAGTGGAATAATTATGGAAAATATATTACAAGTTCTTTTCGTTCTATTTTTAATGATTATCGGTTATCTATTCGGTAGTTATAGAGAAAAACGTCATTTTAAAAGTTTACAGCAACGAGAAAAAAATACCTTGCATCTTTCAGTAGCTAATTTTGGTAATCAGCAAGCTCTTATTGCAGAAGTTACAGAAACTAAGTTAATTGTTGGGAGTGTGGTTATTTCAATTGATTATTTTAAAAAAATTTCCGCAATATTGAGAAATTTGGTAGGTGGAAAAGTGATTGTATATGAAAGTTTATTAGATCGAAGCCGTCGAGAAGCTGTATTACGTATGAAAGAACAAGCTATTGAATGGCAAGCTAAACAGGTTTTAAATGTCAGATTGGAAACAGTTGCAATTGGTGGCCGTTTTGGTGGTAGAACTGATCCGGGGTCAATTGAAGTTATTGCATATGGAACGGGGGTTAAATGAGTATTAAATATATACCAAAGGATATAACAGAAGAAACTAATGTCAACGTTACTCGTCGTCATCCATTAAAAAATTTTATTTATTTACTAACTACTGTGGTGGTGGTTAGTGTCGTCATATTTTTTGCTTTAGGTTATACTGCGAGTTGGTTGGTTACAAGAATTAGTCCAGAAAACGAGGCCCGAATAGGTAACTTGTTGTACGACACTATTTCAGAAACCGAAATAACAGATGACAGAAGAATTTACTATTTGGATGAACTTTTACATAACATGCTGAATTTAGGGGAGAATGCTCGTCTTCCTCTAACGATCCATTTGATAGATACTGAGGTTGTTAATGCTGCCATCATGCCGGGAGGCCATGTTTTAATTAATACTGGTCTGTTACAAGAGGTTAAATCAGAAAATGAGTTAGCATTTATATTAGCTCATGAATTGGGACATTTTCAACATCAAGACCCTCTGAAAAGCTTAGGACGTTCTTTAGTTGTTTTATCTGCACTTGCTGCTGTTGGAGTAGGCACTTCTAGTTCATCAGGAGGATTGTCAGAAGTTGTATCTTGGACTGGAGAAATGACTATATTGCATTATAGTAGAACTCAAGAACGACAAGCCGATGAATATGGTTTGGAAAGAATAACCAATCATTATGGTCATGGAAATTATAGCTTGGAATTTTTTAATAGACTCAAAGAAGAGGATGATGAATTTTACCAAGTTTCTCAGTATTTTGATAGTCATCCGCAAAATCAAGAACGGATTAATTACTTAAGTAAATTGGCTGTCAATAATAATTGGGACATGAAAGGAGATATAACTCCATTGCCAAATTGGATTAATTGTCCAGATATGGATGAAATGCAATGTGAAGTTGAGTAGTTTTATTTCTTGAAATTTTGAACAAACCCACCGTTAAGTCATGATGAAAGCGGTGGGGCGGAGCCACTTTATTTGCAGAATCGCCAGATGTGTCGGGACAACGTAATAGCTATTTTTCAGGTATTGAAATCCAAGTACAACAGTATATAAATTAAATGTTATGAATATTTATATTCCATGAACTATTTTTCAGCGAAACAATTGTTATTTTCTCCGAGACACATCCGGTTTCATCGGACGACTCCACACTAAGCAGCTCTGCTTAAACTATTTCTTCAAATTTAATAACTTTCACCATTAGCATATCAATCCCATAAAAAAATATTATCATATATTAACCTTGGTAGTCCTCCAATATGTAGTGTTAAACCTGATTAGGTATTTGAAACTTAACATGTTTTTTGGAGTTATCACTACTTTTTGGAGGACTACCTTAACCTTAAAAAATGCCAATCTAAAAATCTAATCACTATGAAAAAAATCAATATTTTATCATCTATATCTTTGATAATATTAATTATTACACTATCTGCTCAGATAACATATGCACTGACTACAACCAATTGTTCACAAATTTCACAAACTGAGTGTAAAGGTTTGATGGAGCTTTATTATCGTACAAATGGCTCTAAATGGAAAGAAAGTTGGCATGAAGAGCCCTGTGATTGGCAAAGAATAATTTGTGAAGATGGACATGTAACTCAAATTGATTTAAGTGCAAATCAACTCAATGGTCAGATTCCCCCATCAATTGGCCATCATTTTAGCAATTTATTAAGCCTTAACCTAGCTGATAATCAACTAACCGGCACAATTCCATCTTCTTTGGGGTATTTGAGTCAATTAAAAAATCTGGCTTTGAATAATAATCAACTAAACGGTTCTATTCCAAGTTCCATTGGTTATATTAAACAACTACAAACTATTAATTTAAATAACAATAAACTGAATGGATTTATTCCTCAATCTTTAGGAAGTTTGCAACAATTACAACGGTTTGATATAAGTAATAATCAATTAGAAGGGATGTTTCCTAAATTTGTTGAACATTGGCAACAGTTGAAATTCCTTAATTTATCCAATAACAAACTAATTGGTTCTATTCCAGCTTTCCTATACAATTGGAATCAGCCGGTGTATCTCAACATATCTGGTAACAAAATTACCATTGGCTCCACAACTTGTCCAAACATAAGTAACATTCCACAATCTGAATGCAATGCTTTAGTACACCTTTATCATAGCACTGATGGAAAAAATTGGAAAAATAATACTGGCTGGGATAAAATAACTGGTGAATCAAAAAATACATGGCAAATTTTGGAAAATGTGAGACAGTTCTGGAATACTTATTTTAACCTAAATAATCCTTGTAACTGGTATGGAGTTGGTTGTTATGCTGGACATGTAACTCAAATAAGATTACATGAAAATCAACTGAAAGGTTTTATTCCTGAATCGTTAAGCAACTTAAATAAGTTAGTTGGTTTGTCTCTATATTCCAATCAATTAAATGGTGTTATTCCTGAATCACTTGGTAATTTAAGTTATTTGAAATGGCTTTGGTTAGAAAATAATCAATTAAGCGGCTTGCTTCCTGAATCACTCAGTTATTTGGATAATTTGCAACATTTGGATTTATCTAATAATCAACTTGATGGACCAATTCCTAAATCATTTGGTAATTTATTATTATTGAAAACCTTTTATTTATCAGATAATCAATTAAGTGGTTTAATTCCCGAATCAATTGGTAATTTAGTTAATCTTAAACACCTTAAATTGAATAATAATCAACTTGGTGGCTTTATTCCAAAATCGCTTGGTGCTTTGATTAGGCTTGATTCTATCAGGTTAAATAATAATCAATTAAGTGGCTCTATTCCCAAATCAATTTTAAGTTATTTAAGTTATTTGGGACAGTTAAATATATCTAACAATCAATTATCATGTGATGAAGCTTTATCATTATTTAAGAATATAAAGCCTGATATTCGTCATAGAAAACTTAACATTATTTGCCTTAATAAGACAACTAAAAAATTATAAAAAAAACATATGCTTAACGAACTCAAGAATTTTTATGAAGTCCATTTAACTCCAAACCTAACTTTACTTGAAGAACAACGCAAAAATATAACTAATAATTTCAATATTATTTTGTTTTTCTATGGAATATTTATGATTATTATTGTTTTAACATGGATTTTTTATAATAATTCTTGTTTTAACATTGTTGGAGTTAGCATATTATTTATCATAGTTATGGTAATTTTTTCTCTGGAAACATTTGTTCTATACGACAAGTTGCAAGCTGCTTATACAGAAAATTTCAAACAGGTTGTGATTCATCCAATGATTAAATTTATTGATGATGATTTAAATTACCAGCCCAATAAAGAAATTACCCCTAAAAAATTTTATACTAGTCTTTTTTTTAAAGATGAATACGGTAAAAAAATTGACAACTGGCAAGCGGAAGATCATATTAATGGAACTCTTGACAGAATACCAATGACATTTTCTGAAATTAATGCTGAAGAAGTGAGAGAAAGGGGAGATACAACAACAACTATAACAATTTTTGAAGGATTATTTTTTAGTTTTAAGATGAAGACAAATTTTAAAGGTATCATACTTCTTAATGTTCACGAGGAGTTATGGCGTAAAAGATTCTCTTCATGGTGGCTCAAAAAAAGTATAAAGAAAGTAAAATTGGAAGAACTAAAATTAGCAGATAACTTAACCGTCTATAGCGATAATCCATTAATGGTATCTCAACTTTTTAGCAATAATTTTCAAACAAATTTGTTGACGTTGCAACGTCGGATAAAGCGGCCAATACACCTATCTTTTATAGATAACAAATTATACCTAGCAATATCAACGAAAAAAAAATTATTTGAGGTATCAATGTTTAAGCAGGTTAGCTATGAATTAGTTGAAGATTCTTTTAATTATTTGCAAATTGGTATTGAAATTATGAAAATGGTTAAAAATACAAATTTTGGAAAGAATTATGCCTAAATCTTCTACTAAAAAATATTGTAATTCATGGATTTGTCGTATTGTAGTTATAATTATATTTACTCCAATTAGCCTTGTTATATTTAATGTATGTTACACATTGTTACTGTGCAACGAAGAAAATGCTATTTATCGTGACATTGTGTTAGAAAAAGCCGAAGATATGATTTCCAATATTGATAGTCAACTGGTTCATATAACAAGTTATACTTTTGCAAATGGTACTTTAACAGATGATAAATTTAATATTTTTGTTCCTCATGCTATCAAGTTGAGACGCACCGTAAAAATGTGCCAATGGGAAGAAACCGTCACTGATCATCATGATGAAGAGGGTAGTTATACTCATACCACTTATGACTATTCAAAAGTTTGGAGTGAGTACCGTATTAATTCTGATAATTTCGAATATAGTTATTATCATAATCCATCCATGCCACTGCGAAGCAACGAACTTGTTGCCCAACAAGTATATCTTGGAGAATTAACTTTACCACCAAGTATTATTGCTAAAATATATAGTTATGAACATTTAAAAGCTGATGTACAAGTGCCAGATAAGGTATATAATCGAAAATCACATATTCATAAAGACATTTACTATCTTGGCAATGATCCTGATAATAATCAAATTGGGGATTTATGGGTAAAATTTGAGGTGATTAATTCCAAAGAAATTATTAGTGTGATTGCTAAACAAGTTGATTTAAAGCTATCTGCTTATCGAATGCAACCAGATGATTTAAATATTCCTGATTATTTATCCACTAAAAAATATGAACATAAATCTAATTATATTGAATTATTTGGATATGGTGAATTAGATATAAAAACAATATTTCTTAACGCAAGAATAGATGATTTTACCAGTAGGTTATCAGCAAGAATTGTTATGTTTCCTCTTATATTTGTTGGTATTTATGTAATATTCATTATACTTGGCAGATTGGGAAGTTTCTTATCTTGTTTAAATATTTTAGCTGAGTGGGGAAGAAATTGGATTTCCTTGGCTTTCTTGGCCATTGCTATATCTTTTATAAGTATTGCAATTATCTGGCTAAAATATGCTCCATTAATAGCTATAGTTTTGATATTAATTGCAATATTCTTTTTAAGATATTTGAAAGCTATTAGTTTATTATCGGAAGTACCAAAGTTATCATTAGAACCAGTCCTTAATCCTGAAAGGAACATACTACATAAAAACTAGGAGTTTAGAAGAGGTTTTATGATGTCCACGAAACGTTCATATTCCGTTAGCTATTCAATTTTTTAGTGAGACGGTGAAAGCTACTCTTCGGCTTCGCTTCTCCATGTCTCGCAGCGATTAATTAAATTTGACAATAATTTAACATACCATTATAATCTAAGAGTGATATTATTTTGTTACAACTTGTAAAAATCTTAAATACACCTGGGTTATTATGGCAATCAATAAATTGATGTTCAAATCTAGGTCTGAAAATTGATTTGTTTATAAGGTTGCCTAATTAGCTCATTCCAAAGAAATAATAAGGTAAAATTATGAAACGTTTCAAGAGTATATCAGATTTAATAAAAGATGAACCAGAAAAGCTTAATATTAAAGGTATTAAAGAAATTAAAGGCAAAGAGTTAAATAATAATTTAACTTTATTTGAAAAGCCTAACAATAAGACTAGGGATACTAAATTTCTAGTAAAGAAAGAAACAACTGCTATTATTTAGCATTACTATTGTGTAGTAATATAATCTTTATAGTCTTATTTTTATTTTAAACTCACTTTTAAAATCCTACCGAAATAAATTATCCTAACTAAAATGCAAAAAATCAAATATATCAAAAAAGTAGAAATTAAAAATATGTGGAATAAATATGATATTGAATGGAATTTGAATGAAAATGTCAATATTTTAGCAGGAGATAATGGTAGTGGCAAAACCACAATTTTAGACTTAATTGCCGGTACAATTCATGGTGAACTAGAAGAACGTATGGCTACTATGGTTGATGAAGTAAAAGTTACATTCAATAACGATAAATATGTAACTTACCAGAAAGTTAATGCTATATTTTCTCATCAAGCTGATTTAGGAATAACAAAAAAAGAGCTACAAGAAATATTACCAATGGGAATTGTGAGTACATTTGATCAACCATTACTAATACGTGAAGCTATAAATAAATTAGATAAAACCGTTAGGACTGAGTTAGATGGTCAAATATTTTTTCTTGGAAGGGAATACCTTAATTATTTAGTAAATATTGGCAAACAAGCAATAAAAGCCTTATCCTCCGAACGAACAAATGATAATATCCAAGTTGATTTTAATAAAAACTTGTTTTTAGATACAATTGACATTCTATTTAGACCAACTGGTAAAAAAATTGATAGGAATAAAAATGAACTTGTATTCAAACAAGGCAAAAAAGAATTAACTCCTTACGAACTATCATCAGGAGAAAAGCAATTGATCATAATTTTTCTCACGGTTTTAATACAAGAAGATAGAAATGGTATTTTATTTATGGATGAAGCTGAAAATTCCTTGCATACTGATTGGCAAGAGAAGTTAATAGGAAATATTAAAAGCCTCAGTAGTAATAGCCAAATTATTATGGCAACACATGCTCCTTCAATTATATTAGATGGTTGGATGGATAGGGTTTTTGAAGTACCTGAAATTATTAAAAATAACTAGAATTATAGGTAAAAAAATGGGTATAAAAGATAAAGTAAACTCTGATTTTTTTGGAGGAAGAAATTATTACAATAAGTCAAAAGGAGAAGAAAAATTAATCACAGTTTTTGTTGAAAGCGAAGATGATATACCATTTTGGAAAGATATTTTCGATAAATCTAATTTGCGAACGAAAATATATCCAGGTTCACAAACTTCACCAGCTAGAGGGAGAGAAGAAGTACTGAAACATGCTCGACTTAAATATGATAAGGATGGTAGTAAATTTGAAATTACGGGAGTAGGTAAATATTTAATTCTTTGTGTAGATAGTGATTGTAGTTATTTATTAAAAAATCGTACAGAAAACTCAAAAAAAATCAATGGAAGTCCGTACATATTTCAAACTTATACTTATTCGATTGAAAATTACAAATGTTATGCTGAAAGTCTTCATAAAATAGTAAAAAGAGCAACTTTAAATGATAATGCACAAACATTATTTAATTATGTTGATTTTTTAAAAAAATATTCAACAATAATTTATGATTTATTTGTCTATTTTTTATACTACTATACCAAAGAAGAATATGCCAACGTAAGAATTGATGATTTTTCTGACATAATCAAATTAAGTCAAGTTGATACTTTGTCACAAGGAGAGAAAACACTCGCAAAATTAACAGAAATAGTTAAAGACAAATTGACAACTCTTGATAAAATTCCCGATACACAGATAAATCAATTTAAAACTAAACTCAATAAATTAGGTGTTAAACCAGAAAATACATATCTTTTTATAAAAGGTCATACTCTTTTTGATGAAATTGTTTGCAAGTTTCTTACACCAATTACAAGCAATTTAAAGAAACAAAAAATCGAACAAATACAAAAAGATGAAGAAATTAGTAAAGAAAAAATAATTCAAAATATAGATAATTATAACAATTCTCTTACGTACTATAAAGTTTTATTACACAACAATACAGATTACTATGAATGTTTTTTAATGAAAAAAATTTGGAAAGATATAGAAAAATACAATTCGCTTTAGCTAATAATCTAGGAAACATAAATGCGTTACTTAAAATTATTCATAGGTACAGTTCTCATTATAACATCTGGCTGTGTTGGAGGTGAATTATTACCTTCTAATTTAAAAAAATGTCCTGATGGCAGTAGCTATCTTGGTACTGAACAATTATCCTTTTCAAATGCAGAAATTAACCATTTGACTGCAATGCTTTTTAAAAATGAATGTGGCAGCAAATATGAAAACTTGATTGCATGGAATAAAGGTGAAGATTTTATGTCATTAGGTATAGGGCATTTTATTTGGTATCCACAAGGCAAAGAAGGACCATTTCAAGAAACCTTTCCATCACTTATCAACTATTTAAAAAACAGAAGAATTCAATTGCCATCATGGTTATCTACCATGAGAAAAATAGATGCCCCTTGGAATTCTCGTAAAGAGTTTTTTGCAAAATATAATGACAATAGACTAACTTCATTAAGAAATGCTTTAATTAAAACAATGGATTGGCAAGCTTTATTTATTGTTGAAAGATTAAATAACTCTCTGCCAAAAATGTTATGTGCTACAACACCAAAACTACGTTCTCAAATTCGTAATAAATTCTATATAGTCGCTAATTCGCCAAATGGATTATATTCTCTAATTGATTATGTCAATTTTAAAGGAGAAGGTATCTCCAGAAAAGAACGTTACAATGGATTTGGTTGGGGTTTGTTACAAGTTTTAGAAGAAATGCAGCTTACAAGGCCCGGTAAAACAGCTATTTTTGAATTTTCTAAAGCTGCTGAAAGAATTTTAATCAGAAGAATAAATAATTCACCCAAACAAAGGCGTGAAGGACGTTGGTTAAAAGGTTGGAAAAAAAGAATTTATTCATATACAACGGAGAATTAATCATGAAAAACTTACCATCTTATTCTAAAGTTCTAGCAACAATATTTTTTGCTACCTGTTTTATTTGGTCAAACAATGTATTATCACAAGATTGGAGAGATTTATTTCACAAGTATCATTCTACAAAAGAAATCATTGCTCCTAATGGTTTTATACTGAAAAGTAGTCATTCTGTTGATTCCAAAACTATTAAAGAAACTAACGAATATGCTGAAATTAAAGTAATTGGGTATTTGGAAAATTTGAACTCTGACAGACTTCGATTTTATATATCTAAATGGAGTTGGAAACAAGCCTCAAAGGGACGTAATCCTAATTGGATTTTGATTAAATCTGGTGGCAATGGCGGTAAAAAATGGCGTGATGATTTTGTGGAACTTCCGAATATTCAACAAGTTCATGCTGAAACTCATATGATTAAAAAGGTTCCAAGTTTATACGCAAAAGATGTTAAGATTATTACCACATCGGAATATATCAATGTTGCTGGATATATAAATAGCGAAGACGGACGTTTTTATATGTCCGATTGGAGTTGGCGTAGATTAAGTGAAGGAAAAGACCCAAAACGCATTTTCTAAAGAATTGAAAAAGAAAGGTCACGGTAAATTAGCAGGTGCTATTAATATTAGTAAGACTTTAAATTATATTTTGTCGGAATAACTGGCAGATAAATTTATAAAAGGATTTTCGCAGAAATTTCATGATGTCCACGGAACGTCCATATTCTGTGAACTATCTCAGCGAAACAGTTATTATTTGCCCCGACACGTCCTGTTTCATCAGGAGACTCTGCATAAACAGCTCCGTTCCACTGCCTCCTCCATAACGTTAACACTGAGCTTGTTCAAAAATTCAAGAAATGCCGCTTCGCTTAACTATTTCTTCAAATAAAAGAACTCTCACGCAAGTCGCAGACTACTCGACTTCGGCTTCGCCTCTACATGTCTCGCAGCGAGTGAAATAGTTATTAAGTTCGGGCTACTCTTCGACCTCGCCTCTACATACCTCGCAGCATAGTGGATAGTTAAAGCTAAAGTTTGCTTATAATTTAATTACGATAATATTTTTTAGAAACAGAATTTAAGAAACTAGACTTAACCATCAATTTCTTTGTTTCTTAACATGCGGACTTGCGAGAAAATCACCAAATAAGAGTTATGGTTACATAAAATTGTAAGCAACTCAAACAATAATTGGTGATCGTCTCCGTATTTAACTTGTGGATGTTCTACCATTTAAGTTAAAGCCTTAATTGATGATTAAGAATGGCAATCTCATCCATAGAGCTATTTCACTCCGAAAATATTAAATAGTCACCTTCTAACTATACATGCGGTGGCACAGTATGACGAGTATTAATAATCTTATTAGTTTCATCCAAATAAACTAAAATAGGTCGATGCGTCGTCACTTCTTGAGCAGTTAAACCAATATAACTACAAATAATAACTCGATCACCGGGATCAGCTTTATGTGCTGCGGCCCCATTGATTGATATTATTTTAGAACCGTCATCAGCTCGAATTGCATAGGTAACAAATCGTTCGCCATTTTTAAGATTATATATGTGAATCTGTTCATATTCATATATGCCTGCAATATCTAATAATTCCCCATCAATGGCACAAGAACCTTCATAGTCTAATTCTGAATGAGTGACACAAGCACGGTGAAGTTTGGCTTTTAATAGAGTACATTGCATAAGATATCCTATATTTTTTAAACAGACTATAATATCATAATTAACAATCAATTGGTATAATTAAATTTAAGCATATCTATAAAATATATTTCATATTAAAATTAATTATATTATATCAATTTCTATTATATCTATTTAACTTATTGTATATAAGTTACTTTTTTAGAATTACTCATCATTTTGAACAATTGTTTTGCTCTTCAATAGGGAAAATATCTTGCACTAAAAATGATAATGGTTCTTTGCCCGGAATCATCTTCATTTTAACTTCATAAGTGGTAACACTACCATCAAATGCACTTGTCACATCAATAGCTGGCATAGATAAGCTACCATCACTTAATGAAAAAAATCCATGTACTCGTAATGGACTACAAGAAGTGACCGGAATTTGAGTTGGGCATTCATTAACATCTATACCACAAGAAATCGGATTTTGTTTGCATTGTGATAAAGTTTCTTGAATAGCCTGATTAATATTAGGATTAACAATAATTCCACAAGAACCGGGTTCAGTTTGGCATTTTTGAACACCTGATTCAGTAGAGCCGTCTGTATTATAATCAACTGTTATACCACAAGAACTCGGATCAGCTTGACATTGTGCTATACCATCAGCAACAGAACCATCGGTATTTTTATATACTGTTATTTCACAATCGCTTGGAGAGTCTTTACATTGTTGACGACCTTCTTCTATAGAACCATCAGTATTTTGATTAATTTCTATATCACAAGAATTTGGATCAGCTTTACATTGTTGTTTTCCTTCTTCAATAGAGCCATCGGTATTTTGATTGATCTCTATATCACAGGAACTCGGATCAGCCTTACATTGAGCAACTCCATCTTCAGTAGCACCATCATCATTAGGCCCACGCTGAATGCCACAAGATTCTGGAAACTGTTTACATTCTGCCTTAACTGCTTCTTCATCAATGTCATTAGTAGAACTAACTGAGATGCCACAAGCTCCAGGATTACTTTTACAATATTCCATAGTTTTGGTTAAAGCAGCATAAAAACCTTCTACATACAATGAATCTGTATTAGTTGGGGCTGGTACAGACAATTCTTCTGAATCATTTGGTGTTGATGCAGAATCATTTTCTTCAGCATATAGGTTAAAAGTAAGTAAAATGATGCAAATAAATATTATTTTGGTATACATAGTATTAGTTGTTTAATATAGTTTACATTAATTATAGTATAGAGAAGTAAAATTATGAAGAATATTTTCACTAAATCGTTAAGTGAGTATTAGAAAGAATTTTATAAGAAATGTCAAACATAAGTGAATTTTCAATTGAATAAATTATGCTAATACAGAATAAATAATTAATATTGTTGTTGAATTTAGTTAATAGTTACTATACAGTACAACACACCTGAATGTTTTCTATAAACTTTCTTAATTGCTAGATTATCAATGTTTCTATTTTTAAGAATTTCATGTAGTCAGCAACTTGCTTGAATGTTATTAAATTTGAAAAAAAATAGTTTAAGCGGAACGGTATTTCTTTAAATTTTGAACAAGCTCACCGTGTAACGTTATGGGGGAAGTCGATGGGATGGAGCTGTTTTAAGTTACTGCCATTTGCGTTAAGGGCAACTATAAAGGATTTCCCCTACGTTAAATGATGAGTTGTAGGGGTTATTTCTTGTGGTTGCCTCAATCAATTTCCTTAACTTAATGGCACAGTTACCCTATGGGCTAGAAAATATCTAAAAGTTGGTTAAATGTTTAGTTTGATAATAGTTTGGTGGGCAACGAGGGGATGTTGCATTATTTATTTGAGTTAATTTTCTAATAAAATCTCTTTTTTTATAATATTTATCAAATCGCTATTTGAGATATTTTCTCTATCAGTTTTTGAATATATGGATATTAAATATAAACAATCATCAACTAAATAATAAGTTATTACCCGAAATCCACCGCTTTTACCTGACGAAAGTGAAGAATTTTGTACCCTAATTTTATAGATGTTATCAGTTAAAAGTGTTCCCATAGTTGGATTATCTTTAAGTTTTTGTATTAGCTGTGATAAATCATCTTTAATTTTGGGAAAGCGTTTTTTAGTTTCTTAACAGCTTTGTCAAACCTTGGAATAGTATAAATTTTATAATTCATTGAGTAGTTCTTCGACAGGTCTTGATTTGAGTTTATTATCCAAAACAAGTTTCATTTCTTGTAAACCTTCTTGAAAGTTTTCTTTGATTTCATCTTCACTATCATGAATTTTTATTATTTCAACTCCATCGTTTTTTAAACGTTCTAAAATCCATAATACTTTGTCTGCTATTTCTTTATTTTGGAAATTAACTTCTATTTGCATTTTTTTACTCCAAAAGTTGGAGGACAACGAGAAGGTTTTGCACATCTAACCTTGTCTTTTTAAATGACGCTGGTGTGTCATGACTGCATTCCTAATGAGGTCGCTAGGAATGAGTAAAATTACATTTTTAAATTAATCAATACCTTCAATTTTATTGGCATAGACCCTTATCAGTTTAAATTTTTCACTCATCAAACAGACATCATCCCAAATCTTTGATATTTGTTGATGAAACTGCCTCATTTTCATATTTCCGAGCTTGATATGGATAATTCTTGGTGGTGGCTCATTAAGTATGATCATATCTGAGAAATCAGTATCTTTTGTGACTATAGTTAGATTATTTTTCTTTGCATATTCCCAAATCTCACTATCTTTTAATTCATCATCAATATGAACTACATGCTCATATTTTTCACCAGCCCAAATAGAAAAACGGCTTGGTAGATTTACGTCTATTAAATATTTGCTCATTATTTAGGTTATTTCTTGTAAGACATATTTGCGACCCATTAATTTACTGGCAAATAACAAACAAGCATGAATATCTTTTTCTTCCAAAGAGGGATATTGTCTTAAAATTTCTTTCTCTGTTTCCCCTGCACTTAAAAATTCCACAATTGTTTGGACAGTTATTCTTTTTCCTCTAATTGTTGGTTTACCATTACATAGATTTGGGTCTATAGTTATTCTGCCGTCTATATAGCTAATTTTTATTGGCTTCATATTATGTGTACTCTATATGTATCAGTCATTATCATAGTTATTTTTGGTGGGCTGCGAGAAGATGTTGCATACACTACATGGCTTAAAATTGTAGAGTGTATAAGCGAAGCGTCATACACCACCAAATATATGAAAAATCAAATTCTTGTTGTAGTTATAGTTCATGAAGCTATTGATTATGGTGTATGACGCTATCGCTTATACACCTTACGAGTTAAGATATGTCTTCCACCCAAAGTAACCACTTAATATAATTGCTTGATTTTAATGATTCATAAAATTTCAAATCTGCTGTTACCATTTTTCCATTTAATGATATTGCAAGACTGAGATATAAACAGTCATATAAACTTCTTTGAGTTTCATTTGCGATTTCATAAGCTTTTAATAACACTGAACGATCATTATGCCATTTAAGAGGAACTTGTTGTATTTCGTTGATTACAAAATCACTTTCATTATTATCAATTTCTCCACGCCTCCGTTTTTTGCAAACTACATTAATAAATTCTAATAAAAATAATTGAGGAACATGTAATTGATAAGTTGGATTTAATAATAATCCTGCTACTTCCGTGTGTATTTCGGGAAAATACCATTTAATAGCAACACTGCTGTCAACTACAAATATTTTCACCTTTTTCTATCCTTTCTTATTAATTCAACACTGTCACTGAATATACGACCACTTTGTTCTAGTTTTTTTCTAAATTGATGGGTGGCTTTCCAAGGATCAGTTTGAGGTTCATCTTTATCTTCTAGAAATAAAACTATTACTTCAGCTTTTGGGTAAGATACATTTGGTGGAATTTTAATGGTTAACGTATCTGAAGTTACATTGTGGATTTCACGTAATGCTTGCATGATAATTTCCTTGATTAATAATTAAAAATGGTGGAAAAATCCAAATTTAAAAGTTGATTAAATGTTTGTTTGATAATAATTTGGTGGGCAATGAGAAGATATTGCACATCCAACTCTGTCTTTTTAAATGACGCTGGTGCGTCATGACTGCATTCCCAACGAGGCCGTTGGGAACGAGTAATAAAAATCATCATCTCCAATGGGTAATGTTAGGATACAGTGTAAATGTTCAGGTAATATCACAATTGTATCAATATAAAAAGGACGTTGTTGTTTGGTTTTACGGAAAGCATAACGTAATAATTCAATATTTTCAGTTAATAATTTTTGTTTACGTTCCAATAAATTAACTGTAAAAAAATAACAACCACCCGGTACACGATAACGAATATAATTAGACATTAAATATTATCATCATAACTTATTGTAGGGTGTATAAGCGAAGCGTCATACACCAAAACCCAAAATTTATAAAAAATCAAATTCTTGTTGTAGTTATAGTTCATGAAGCTATTGATTATGGTGTATGACGCTATCGCTTATACATCTTACAAGTTATTTCCAAATTCTAATGGGATGGTTACCAGCAAAATAAAAATTTTCAGTTAGTGAAGATTCTGTCCAAGGAGTTTGTTTTCTATCTGTGTCTTTCATTACTGCAAGTTGTACTTTTTTAAATAATTGTTCAATAGTTATACCCTGTTGACGAATAAATCTTAAAATATATTTAGTATAAGGACTATTACGTCCCAATCCATCCCGTGCCACGTCTCCAGGGGAAGTAGCATAGGCAATAAATAAATTATCAGGGGGGATAAAATTTGAGACAAAATTGTCATTTATTTCTTCATATTCATTTAAATCTATACTAAGTCCTTTAGTTATAATACTTTTTTTAAAGTTAAACCTATTATCACGACAAGTATCAATAATGGCAATATTCATTTTATTATTAGATATCTTCATTTCTCTTAATATGGTTGCCAAAGGTATTTGTTTGGATTGTGAATTATCAATATCAGTAGGAAAAATATAATTTTTACCGCTAATTTGTGAGCCATGCCCAGAATAATAAAAAAGTCCAATAGTTTCTTTATTTAAATTATCTCGAAAAATTTTAATAGAGTTCCTTATAGTTTGTTCATCAGCATCCTTTACAGACTTTACCTTAAAGTTTAACTCTTCTAAAACATCAGATATATCTATCATATCATTAATGGGACTATTTAATGAAGGAAAATTTTTATAATTGGCATTACCAATAACTAAAGCATATCTAGGCCCAAAAGCAGTTGAAGCAGTTTCTTGTTTATAAGAAGGATTATACGTGATAGCATTTGAAGTAGTTTCTTGTTTATAAGAAGAATTATACGTGATAGCATTTTGTTTTTTTAAAAAAGTCTTATACCCTTTATACCATGTATCACTAGTCCATTTTTTCATATCATTAATAACTTTCTTGCCACCTTTTACTCCACGCAAAAACTCTCTAATTTTTAATGAAGAACAGGTTACAGTGGCAACATTAGTAATTGAAGTAATCATTCCAATAACCTGATTTCCTTTCATTACTGGACCACCAGAGTTTCCTGTACTTATATTACTTCGTGAAAACAAAATATTAGAACCTTTTAAACCTGAATAAGATAAATCACCACGCCCCCAAGGTGCTCCTCCTCTTGGAAATCCAAATGTGAAAAAATCATCATCAAAATTGGGTTCATTAAATTTATCATCTAAATAGAGTGGCAATATATCGTTTGATATATTATTTACTGATAAAAGAGTTAAACCATTTTCAAACTCTTCAGAAAAAACAATTTTGGCTTTAATTTCTTGATTATCAAAAAATTCAACCATTGGTTTTGAGTCACCCGTTACTATATGAGCTACAGTAACAATATAAATTTCATTAGGATAAACTCCCACGATAAAGCCAGTACCTTGTCTACCGTTTGAGCTTATTCTAACTACACCCTTTCTAAAGTCTTCTTTTTTGATGCTTTCAGATGTTTTAAACTCAACTTTTATTGGTCCTTTTTGAATACTATTAGATGAAGTTGATACCTGACACCCAACCAAAACAGCCAAAACAAAAACCAAATACAACCTATTCATAAAAATCTCCTATTTATCCCCATCAGGCAAAACCTTCACAACATTAATCGTCACAATCCCAACCACACCAATAATAATCGGAATAATCCACAACAAAATATTAAACATCACCTCACGAAACTTACTAGCCTTCGCAATAGTATCCGCCCGAGTCAACCGATACTCCCTTGCATTCTCAGAAAAACCATCCAAATGCGTTGTTATCGCACCCTCCGCCAAACCATTCAAACGCACCTTAAGCCCATCAATACCAGTAGAAATATACCCAACCTTAAAAACATCCTCATCAGCAAAATCCACCACATTCGACTCCCCAAAACTAACCGGCTTAACATTAGGATAATTCGGATAACTTATCGTACCACGCTTAACCGCAGTCTTCACAACCCGCTCACCATTCTCCATATCATCCCAAAACCAATCCAAATCCGTAACGGCCAAACCACTTGGCAAAATATCAAAACTCTGATCAGTCGGCATCGACAACACCATCCGCAACCAATCACTCTTTCCAACTACAGAAATCATCGGATAACGCCGTGACAAACCAGCAACCTCAAAATTGGGTGAATCAACTTTACAATGCCGAGTCTCAACCTGAAAAGCTCCCCGATGCCGCAAAACAGCCTCCGAACTTGCAGAATTAGCAATATTTTCAACCGCAATATTAAGAGTTTGATACAACTTTTCACCCGGCTTAACACTCAACGTTATTTTAGCATCCTTCGCAACCGACAACCTATGCAACATACCAAAATTCATATCATCCGGCATCACAGTCGTTACCGAAGCATTAGGCAAAAATCGCTCATCCTTACCAGTTATACTAAACGGATTACCCATATTATCCACAAACTCAATCTTCTCAAACTCCTTAATTCTAACCGAATGAAATTTAACCGACTGTCTCAAATCAGTTGCATCCGCCATCCGAAAACTAACTCGATCCACCACCAAATCAACCTGAACCTGAGTCGAAACAGGAATAGTCAGCAAATAAACTATCGGATAAATTAACAAAAATACCAAGAATAATATACCAATACTTTGAACAATAATTTTAACTATACTCTTCAGCAAATTATTGAATAAATCCCTAGTCTTATCAGCAACATTTTTTAATTTTTTCATATTTTGATACCTATATTTAAAATGTAGGATGCAATGAAGAATGAATTGCATCAATTGCATTGAACAGATGTAATTCTTAAGATGTAATTCGTGAACTCATTACATCCTACAATTTACTTAATCTTTGGCTGATGATAAAAGCTAATCACTTTATAAATCGGGTCATTATTATCAAGGAAATAACCATCAACAATCAATTCATAAGTTCCAGCTTGAGAATTCTTACTATCCCAATAAATCACAAATGGTTCTCCAACAAATTGCTTATCTAAACTTTCTTCTGTAACAACTTTATTACCTTGATAAATAACATATTTTAATTTGGCATTACCACCAACTTTTAATACAAACAAATAACCATTAATAGCTGCTGGTGGATTATTATGATAAAAAATAACCGGTGCGACATATTCCTTCTCATCTTTAATAGCTAAACGAGCCACAATTCCCAAAGATGTTATTTTTAAATTCAACGGTGCAATAACATCACTGGTACGCCACATAAAATTATTAAATCCAGATTTCCAATTTGGAACCACTTGATCCAACTTATAAAAATGTTTTGGACGCACTTCCTGTACATCAATATCAACTTTAGTTGCTTGTTGCAAATAAAATTTCACCTTACAATAAGCTGGTATTGGCTGCCATTTTTCATCGTAATCAGCAGTGGCAGAAAGCAATTCAATATCTCGTCCACTAACAGGCTGAGGCTTAATACCTTCCCATCGATCACCTCGATCTTTATAGTCTAAACTATCTCCATATGCAGAATATGCGAACAACATAATAACAATAACTAAACTTTTGTTTTTAAAAAATAACATGATAATTAACCTTGGTTTAAAATCGTGAATTATTGTATACAACATGATAAGTGATAAAGATATTTTTATCAAGTATCAACTTCTTATGCCCTGTATAATTATTAGCTATCAATTCAAACTTATATGTTTCAATCGCAAGCCAAATATTAATAAACTCGTCACATAAACTAACATTCCAACTGCTATCAATCCAAATAAATTAATAACTCGTTCAAATACAGTCATAGCTAACCAGACAGCTACAGAATCACTGCCCCACCACAATAAGGCTATCATGAAAATATTTGCTACAAGAATTCGTAATAACAATAAATGCCAACCGGTTTGTGGTTGAAATAAATTCAGTTTGCGTAAGCTTCGATATAATAATAGTGCATTTAATAACGCTGCTACTGAAGTTGCAACAGCTAAACCAACATGTGCCAAGTGCCAAATTAATGTTAAATTAAGTACAATATTTGTCACCATTGCGATAACTGCAATTTTAACTGGAGTACGAGTATCTTGTCGAGAGTAAAACCCAGAAGCTAATACTTTAATTAAAATAAAACCAAGTAAACCAATTGCATAAGCCATTAAACTATGGCTAGTTTTGATTATATCGCTATCTGTAAATTCTCCACCATAGAATAAAGTGATTAAAATTGGCCCGGCTAAAATCATCAAACCACACATGGATGGAGTTGCAATCAAAAATACCCAACGCAGAGACCAATCTAAGGTACAGTTATAATTATTAATATCATCACGGGCAATAGCTCTGGATAAATTAGGTAACATGACAGTTGCTAAAGCCAAACCAAACACACCAACTGGAAATTCCATCAAGCGGTCTGAATAATATAACCATGAAACGCTGCCAGTTACTAAAAAAGATGCCATTAAAGTATCCATGAGCAAATTAATTTGTGAAACTGATACTCCAAATAATGCAGGAATCATTAAATGGTGAATACGCTTAACTCCTTCATCATGACGATTAAAACGGGGCTTAGGTAACAGTTGTAATCTATATAAAAACGGTAATTGGAAAGTTAATTGAATTATTCCTGCTACTAAAACACCATAAGCTAATGCTATGATAGGTTTATCAAAATATGCGGTAAACCATAAAGCCGAAGAGATCAAGCATAGGTTAAGTAACACTGGGGTAAAAGCAGGGATGGCAAATTGACCATAAGTGTTTAATATTGCTCCAGCAAATGCGGTTAAGGCAATAAACAGCAAGTAAGGAAAAGTTATACGTAACATTTCTACTGCTAAATTGAATTTGTCAGGATATTGAATGAAACCGGGAGCAAATATCATTACTAATAAAGGTGTGGCTATAACTCCAATAACTGTTATCCAGAATAAAATTCCTCCTAAATTACCAGCAACATGATCAACTAAATGTTTGACTTCTATTTTGCTATGTTTGGTTTGATATTCACTTAAAACTGGGGTAAATGCTTGAGAAAACGCACCTTCGGCAAATAATCGTCGCATGAAATTGGGAATTTTAAATGCTACCAAAAAGGCATCAGTACTGGTGCTTGCTCCAAATATATGAGCTATAACGACATCTCGTGTGAAACCCAAAATTCGGGAAATAAATGTTAATCCACCAACCATTGCAGTTGATTTAAGTAATGTTTTGCTCATTTTTTAATTAAATAATTTATGAATAAAGTGAATAAGGCTCTTTGGTTATTTATGTAGTTTAATGGTATAGTTAATTAAGATATTATAACCAACGGAAGCAAGGGAAGCAATCATGCACCTTTTTCCGATAAAATAAAAATATAGCTTGATAGTTGAGTTATAAAAATTGAATTCCAACCTAATTGAGATAAAAAATGTTATCTATAATCTTACCTTGTCTTAACGAAGCAGGTAGTTTAGAAACTCTTATTCCACGTTTAGTTCTATCTTATCCAGATGCAGAAATTATTGTAGTCAATGATGGGTCAAGCGATAATTCGGCTGAAATTGCAACCCAAGCCGGTGCTAAGGTAATAACTCACCCGTATAGTAAAGGTAATGGTGCTGCGATCAAAAGTGGTGCAAGAGAAGCTAGTGGAGATATTTTGGTGTTTATGGATGCTGACGGACAGCACGCTCCAGAAGATATTAAACGATTATTAGGAGAATTAGATACTGGGTATGACATGGTGGTTGGAGCTAGGAGTTCTAGTTCACAAGCCAGTTTTGGGCGGTTGTGTGCGAACAGTTTTTATAATTGGTTAGCAAGTTGGATAGCTGGACATAAAATAGCTGATTTAACTTCTGGTTTTAGAGCTGTTAAAGCTAGTAAATTCAAAGAATTTTTATATTTATTACCTAATGGTTTTTCTTATCCAACAACAATTACTATGGCATTTTTTCGAGCTGGTTACAGTGTCAATTATATTCCCATAGTTGCACATAAACGGATTGGCAAAAGCCACATTAAGCTTATTAAAGATGGGATACGGTTTTTATTGATAATTTTTAAAATTGGAACTTTATATTCACCTTTGAAATTATTTGGGCCATTAAGTGCAGGATTTTTTCTATTGGGAATAACCTATTATAGTTATACATTTATAACTGATGGACGTTTTACTAATATGGGAATGTTGTTATTTGTTACCTCAATATTGATTTTCTTAATTGGCTTAATATCCGAACAGATAACTCAACTTTTATATAGTAATTCTAACCGGGACTCATAAAATATGAATCCCGATTATAAATATCAGACCATATTAATCTTTAGACATCAGGTTCATACGACATAGTTTGTACATTACCAAACTCATCTTCAAATTTAAGCTGATTGCCATGTTCTTCATCCAAAGTAATATTTGGTTCAATTCCTTCTCTAGGTTCTGGAGGAGGCATGATGTTGAACCCTGGTTTCAATTTTAACTTAGCTCCCATAAATACAACCATAATTGTACCATCCATGACATTAGGAGTTACCTGTTCCACACCAGGGAATTTTTCAGCTACACCTAGGAATGTATCAGGAGACTGCATAGTTGGAAGCATTTCTTGAACCGAACCATCCGGATATACCATAACACCAATGCCACCCTTCATATTTAAACCCGGATGTAATGGACCATGTTTCTTTTCCATTGGCCCACGTCCCTGTACAAAAGGATTAAATACACCGGAATAAGCATCATTTCCTATATCTATGCGAGTATCACCATGTTCTCCAATCTCACAACTACCATTTTCACCAAGTGCTTCCATTAGACCATCAGGGTTATGCGGTGCTGGATTCATTGAGAACTGATAGCCTTCAGGTGTAGTCATAACATACCTGCCTTTTTTATCTTGAGATAAACCAGTTGGTACATCTGGACCAGCTTGAGTCATTTCATTGACATCAGGTGCAAAACCAAATTTGACTCCACCACCTTCAACATTAAGAACACCATCATCTCTTTGTTTAAAAGCAAAATCACCAAAACCAGCTTGTTCTAAACCTTTATTCAAACCACCTAGAACAGTATCACCTTCAACCTTACCATCTAAACCTTTAGCAAAATCAGGCATTTTTGGCATTTTCATACGTGGTGACTGTGGCTTGCCGTGAGGTCGTTGGTGAGGTGAAAATGTTAATTTTTTACCCATTCCTGGACCGCCTTGACCTTGATCGCCTTGAGGAGGTTGACCACCTTCACTACCTTGAGGAGGTTGACCACCTTCACCACCTTGTGGAGGTTGACCACCTTCACCACCTTGTGGAGGTTGACCACCTTCACCACCTTGTGGAGGTTGACCACCTTCACCACCTTGTGGAGGTTGACCACCTTCACCACCTTGAGGAGGTTGACCACCTTCACCACCTTGAGGAGGTTGACCACCTTCACCATCTTGAGGAGGTTGACCGCCTTCGCCACCTTGAGGAGGTTGACCGCCTTCGCCACCTTGAGGAGGTTGACCACCTTCACCATCTTGTGGAGGTTGACCACCTTCACCACCTTGTGGAGGTTGACCACCTTCACCACCTTGTGGAGGTTGACCACCTTCACCATCTTGAGGAGGTTGACCACCTTCACCACCTTGAGGAGGTTGACCACCTTCACCACCTTGAGGAGGTTGACCACCTTCACCATCTTGAGGAGGTTGACCACCTTCACCACCTTGAGGAGGTTGACCACCTTCACCATCTTGAGGAGGTTGACCGCCTTCGCCACCTTGTGGAGGTTGACCGCCTTCGC
>JAUCGL010000266.1 GCA_030378105.1 Candidatus Halobeggiatoa sp. HSG11
AACTAACATTAATTTGATTTTAGATATATAATATTAAGATTAAACCCGAAAAAGGAGGCTCTTTATGAAATGGTGGAAATTTTTATTATTAATATGTATATCACAAGTTCAAGCAGCAGAAATTATTAACACTGTTGCAGGAGATGGTATTCAACAATTTGGTGGAGATAATGGCAATGCTATTAACGCATCATTAAATCAACCGTCTGGAGTTGCTATAGATAAAGCAGGAACTCTATATATAGCAGATACCAATAATCATAGAATTCGTAAAATTAAAGATGGTCATATAACCACTATTGCTGGCAATGGTAATAATGGTTATCGTGATGGAACGCAGGCATTACTTAACCATCCGACTGGGATAACTCTGGATAGCAATGGCAATATCTATTTTGCTGATACAAATAACCATGTTATTCGCAAACTGGATAAGCAAGGCAACGTTACTACAATTGCTGGTAACAACGTACAAGGCTCAAGTGGTGATAATGGCCCGGCTATTCAGGCTCAACTTAATACTCCTACCGCAATAGCTATTGATTATATTGGGAATTTATACATTGCCGACACCAATAATCATCGCATTCGCAAAGTTGCCAACGGCTATATCACCACATTGATTGGCAATGGCATCGCTGGTATGACGCTTGACCAACTCAACTCTCCACAAGGTTTAGCAGTGGACAAATACAATTTATACATCGCCGATACCAATAATCACCGAATTTTACGGCTTGATAATACCGGTTATATCAGCGTATTTGCTGGCAATAGCACATTAGGAATTGGTGGCGACAATGGCCCAGCAGTCCTTGCACAACTTAACTTACCACGAGGGCTTGCAGTAGCTGAAGATTTATATATAGCTGATAGTGGCAATCACCGAATTCGTAAAGTAACCGATGGCCAAATCACAACTATTGCTGGTAATGGTAGCACTGGTTTTGTTGGGGATGGTTCATTAGCTAAATTATCCGTACTTAACACCCCCACTGCTATTGCGGTCAGCAACTCCAATGATATTTACATAGCAGACACCAACAACCAACGCATACGTTTGATAACAACTTATCGGCGTTCTGTCAGAGAAGGTCAAATTTTAACTATTAACAAATCAACTTTTGGCTTAGTGACTGCGGAAGGGTTAAGTTGTGGTGATGTTTGTTCTGCTAGTTATACTGGTGATGTCACTTTGACCGCCTCACCATATAGTGGAGCTTCTTTTAAGAATTGGACTGGTGATTGCACCGGTAATAGTTCCGTTATAACCATAACTATGGATGCCAATAAAAATTGTACCGCCAACTTTATTGACTTTACCAATAAACAGGTTCAACCCAATACTGTCGCCATAAGTCCCGATGGTAAACATGTTTATGCAACAAGTTTCACTAATAATTCCATATCTACCTATGTACGAAATACTGGCGGAACCCTTACCTTCATCAACACTTTAACCGATGCTGATATTGATACTGGTTTACAAGGAGCCAGCACCGTTGCCGTTAGTCCCAATGGACGACATGTTTATGTGGGTAGTTTGGAATATATCGTTATATTCACTCGTAATCAAGTTAATGGAAGTTTGAGTTTAGTTGAAGTTAAACAAGATGGTATCAATGGCATTGATGGTTTGGCTGGAATTAAATCTTTTGCTTTTAGTCCTGATGAAACCAGAGTTTATGTGGTTGGTTATCAAGATAATAGTCTATCCGTATTTGAACGGGATGTTAATACTGGCTTCCTAAGTTTTTTAGACATTCAAAACCAAATCTTAACCGCCCCAACTGATGTTGCTGTCAATGGTAATTTTATCTATGTAACCAGCAGCGATGCCATTACCTCCTTTACCCGCAATCCAGCTCAAGGCGAAATCAGCTTTGTTGAAACTTATCCTTTTGATGGTGGTGCTGGATTAGCTATTGTTGATAGTTATTTATATGCTATCAGTTATACCGACAATTCAATAACCGCCTTCAATCATAATGCTGGTGTGATTGGAAATTTGCAGGTTTATAAAAATAATGTTGATGATATAAATGGTTTAGGCAATACCACTGATATTGTTATAAGTCCTAATGGTAGTCGGGTATTTGTTACTAGTTATAATGATGATGCAGTCGCTATATTTAACCGCGATATTGATACTGGTCTTTTATCCTTTCAACAGGCAGCTACTACTTTTGATAGTGCTAACTCAATTGCTATAGTTCCAGCAGGTAACTTTGCTTATGTTGCAACCAGCAATGCGGTGGCTACCTTAAGTACTGGTGTTGTTGATTTGCAAGTTAAAGTGAATCCTCCCAAGTCGGTTGCCGTTAGCAGCAATTTGAATTATGTTATCACCGTGATTAACAACAGTTCCGATACCACTACCAATGTTACCTTAATTGATACATTACCAGCCAATTTAGTCCTAAGTAATTCTACAGCTAGTCAAGGTGTTTGTGGTATGGATGGTGGTAAGGTTAAATGTACGTTGGGAGCTTTGGGTAGCAATTCAGTTGCAACCGTTAATTTACAAGTCAGCACTCCCGAGACTGTTACAGCACCGGTATTGCTTAATGAGGTATCCGTTAATAGCAATGAAGTTGACACCGATATTTCCAACAATACTGCAACCGTCACTACTAATTTCATGCTTGAAGTTCCAGAGGCAGATTTACAATTAGCTGTTGAATCCGCTCCTCAATCAATAGTTGGACCTAATAATCAATTAGTTTATGAATTAACCGTTAGTAACTCTGGACCGGAAGATGCAAATAATATAACCGTCACAAGTACCTTACCTGACAATGTTACTTTTGATGCCGATAAAAGTGATTGCTCGGTTACTGGTACAACTGTGATTTGTAATTTATCATTGTTAGAAGTTGGTACTGATAAATTATTTTCTATCTATGTGACTACTGGGGAAATTATTGGACCAATTGAATTCACTAGCAATGTTGTGAGCAATGCTTCTGACCAAGATACTAGCAATAATCAAGTCACCAAGAATAATGAAATTGGCAACCAAGAAATTGACCTGATGATATTGGATGTTGTGGGAAATCCTGTCACGACACAATTAACAGTTGGTAGTGATATAACTTATACTGTGCAGGTTCAGAATAATTCCACTGATACAATAGCAACTGGTGTTTCTCTTATTGCCAATTTACCGCCTCAAATGACTTACATTCAAAAAGATAACTGTGGAGACGCACAGCCGTGCATCTGTACTTTCATTGGTTCACAAGTTAGCTGTTCGTTAACTAATATCAATCCTAGTGATAGCCAAAATATTGATTTAACTTTACGAGCTATTCAAACTGGGCTTAATGTCATAACCAATTTCACAGTGACTGGCGATGGTACCGATACTGACCCAAATAATAATTCCAAATCCACTAGTTTAGAAAAGACTGTTGGAAATGTGGCTGATTATGTGGTGACAGTGAAAGGTAGTGCCGATTCAATATTGGTTGGGGAGAATGTCAGTTATGATATTGAAGTTACCAACAACGGTCCTGATGAAGTAAATGCTTTATTGCAGGTTAATTTAGTTGGGGATAATATAGCGGTTGCCGTGAGTGATGATAGTTGTAGCAGTGGCACAAGTTTTAATTGTACAATATCAACTCCAGTGGGAGAGCCGAAGAAAATAACTGTTGATGTTATCTCAACTCAGATAGGCAATATTTCTATCACAGCTAATGTTGTTGGCAATGGCTTTGATTCAAGTATACCAAACAATGCAACAGTACAAACGGCAGTTTCAAATAAGTTAGCTGATATAGGAGTTGATTTGAAAGTGGAGCCAGTGTTGGCTTTCCTTGGTAAGAATGTCACCTACATCACCACCATAACTAACAATGGTCCCAATCAAGCAACTGGAATTGTTGTAACTCAAGACTTAGACCCGAATGTTAAGTTTGTTTCAGCGACACCGAGTCAAGGGCCAAACTGTACCTTTGCCAATCATGCTGTGACTTGTCAAATAGGGCCATTAAGCAATAGTGGTGATAATGAGGCAATCGTTAATGTGGTTGTTGTGCCACAACTATTAGGAACTATCAATAGTGCGGTGACAGTTAAGAGTGATATGGTTGATTCTGATTTAGCTAATAATACAGCACAGATTGAAAAGAAAATAACTCAAATGGTTGCCAAGTTAGAGTTACAAGCCAGTGGTTTCCCAAGTCCAGTTGTGAAAAAGAATCCGCTTACTTATAGTATTAAATTAACAAATGCTGGACCTTATGCGGCAACAGATATTAAACTTAAAGCAAACCTGCCAGTTGAAGATGTGATATTCAAATCGCCAGCTATTATCACACCGTTTGAAGTCAATGGAACTTGCGAGGATATGAATGAAGCTGGAGAGATAAATTGTACAATTGTTTCGTTACCTAAAGATGGAACGGCAACTGTTACGGTTGAAGTATTACCTTTAATTGGTGGAATCTTAACTTTGACTGCGGAAGCATCTGCTGCTGAATCAGAAACTGTTAGTGCTACCGCTGAAACTCCAGTTAGTCGGCCAGCCTCATTATTTTTCCTTAATCAGCAGGTTGATGGAATTGCCGGGGTATCCAATTTACAAGGCCCGATGGATTTAGTTATGACTAACGATGGTGAGTATATTTATGTGGCTAGTTTTAGCAGTGATTCGATAGTTGTTTTCAGTAGCAACAATGCTGAAATGACTTTTGTTCAATCACTTGTTAATGGAGTTGTTATCAATGATGATGCAAGTGTAACTGGGTTGGGTAATGCCAGCTCTGTTAGTTTAAGTCCAGATGAAAAATTCTTATATGTGGCTGGATTTAAAGATAATTCAGTGGTTGTTTTCCAACGCAATGCTACCGATGGAACTTTGAGCTATCAACAAACCTTAAGCAATGAGATGGAAGGAATTGATGGTTTGGCTGGAGCATTGGCAGTGTTAGCACAAGAGGACTATGTTTATGTTGCTGGAGCCATTGATGATGCAATAACTATCTTTCAACGTGATGCTGAAACTGGCTTGTTAACTTATCAAGAGACCATTCAATTTGCTGATTCACAACGATTAGATGGAATTAATAGTATCTCTATCACGGAAGATGAAGATTATTTATTCACCACCAGTGCCAATGGTAACAAGTTATCTGTATTTAGGCGTGAAGAAGGCGGCAAGCTTAACTATAGAAATGACAACATGCCAGCCAATGGTAGCGTGGTGATAAAAGATGAATATATCTACAGCATTAACTCAAGCAGTTTATCAGTCTTCAAATTCTTTCCTAAGAGTGGTCTATTAACTGTTGTTGAAACTCTTGATGATGATAGCGTATTGGTTGAGTCCAGTAATAAAAAAGTTGATGGTTTGGCCGATGCTTCTGACTTAACTCTCAGTCCAGATGCTTCCTATCTTTACGTTACAGCTAGGAGCGACAACTCAATAGCGGTGTTCAAACGAGATGCGGAAACTGGCAAATTAACTTTTGTTGATGTGCGGAAAGATGGAGTGGATGGACTGGATGGTTTAAGCAGTGCCAGAGGTGTTATAACAAGTCCAGCTCCGGGTGAATATGTTTATGTTGCTGGATTTTCAGATAACTCAATAACAACTTTATCTATGGCAGCAGCAGATTTAGATATTGAAATTGAAGAAATACAGTCCGCTCAACTGAATGATTCTGTTACCGCCGACATCACGGTGATTAATAGAGGCCCACAACAGGCGGTTGATGTTATTGTTGAAACTATTTTGCCAGAAACAGCCCGTTTGATTTCATTCAATCCCAATCAAGGTCAGTGTTCAGCAAATGGTAATACGATACGCTGCATATTGGAAACATTGGAACTTAATGAACGGTTCACTTTACCAGTTGTATTGTCACCAACAACAATTAATGATTTGACCGTTAGCACAACTGCGACTTCAGGTTTATTTGATTCCAGTCCTGCCTCATCAGAATTAATTATTCCAGTGATTGCTCAAGCTGATTTATGGTTAGATGTTAAGACAAGTAGTTTGACAGCCAGTATTGAGACCAAGTTTCAGTACAACATAACCTTAACTAACAATGGCCCTGATGAAGCATTTGGAGTTATATTAACTGGAGAGCTACCAAGTTCAGCATCTTATAATTCCGCTAGAGTTGGTGATACAGTGTGTGATTATACTAAAGAAACTCATAGCATAGATTGTGTTATTGGAAACATAAAAGCTGGCATAAGCAAACTGGCGACATTGATTGTGATTCCCAAACAAGAGGATGCTTTGTTGGATAATGTTGTATCTGTCACCTCCAAAAGTTTTGATTCAGACAGTGCCAACAATAGAGTTATGACAAGTAGCCAAGTATTGTTTAATTCAATATCTATAACGGTCAATAATACCGGAGACAATTTGCATAACTATGTTGTTGAACCTAATGGAGCTATTATCGGTGGTTCGGTATCAGGCATCATATTAAACAAAGGATTGCTTTCCAATGTACAAGTTAAACCAGATACAATAGTCAGTGGTGGAAAGTTGGGTGGTACGATAAGCAATGATGGAATATTGGAAGACGTACAATTGCTCAGTGATGCGATAATTAATGGTGGAACTATACGAGGCAAGATAACCGGCTTCCCGACTGCCCCAGCTATTATTAATGCAGCGATTGCCAATGATTCAGAACTTGAGCATGTGATTCTCGGCACGAATGTTGAGTTGAACACCAGCATTAAATTAGGCAATGGCGTGAGGTTTATCAATGAGAATATTCCTATTGGTAGTGATTTAACTTTAACCTTTCCGAAAATTGGTGATGCGATTGATTTGACTGCTGATATATTGCCTGAGTTAAATAACTTATTGGAAGAGATCAATTCAATTCCGAACTTGCAACCATTTACTCAGCTTGCAACTGGTCAGTTATTTTTAGAGATGGCAACCGAGAATTTGGTATTGCTGCCAACATTTGTGTCTCAAGTTGAAGCGTCACCAACAATGACGATTAATGACAATGGCAGCGTGACATTCATTACTCCTAAAGGTCGTCAAGTTATCGCTCAACCAAGTTTGCAGGATTCACAGGCTTTACAGGCTGGATTGAATAAGTTTGGTTGGGATAAGTTTGTGGTGGATAGCAATGGAGTGATAACAATTGACCGACAAGTTAAGTTGCGTCCTAATTTATATGCACAGGTTATCAACCCAACGTTACCAATTGGGTTAGACCAATCAGGTTCAGCGATGGTATTAAGATTTTTAGGAGATAACAATAAACGTTATCAACAGTTCTTATATCCAGCAGCAGCGAATCAAGCTGAGTTAGAAACAACTTTACAAGCATTTCCCGGAGCTAGTGAGGTGAGTTTTTATAATGATGGTCGGGCAACAGTTACGATTGGTTCCACTATTTATTCAGCCCAATTGGATTACAAGGTTAAGCTTGGCAACGACATTGAATCCCCAACTCAGTTATTGATTGTTAGTGATAAGAACTCGGATGGTATTGAGGATGTGCAGATGACTTATTCAAATGGTGACAGGCAGATAATGTACTTCATTCCGCCGACTGATATTTCGCAACCGAACAAGCCATTGATTCAAGATATAAATGCTTTGGAGCAAGCGTTGCAAGAGTTTGGTTTGTCAAGTTTAATGGTAGCAGATAATGGCGACATAACTATTCCAGTGAGTGAATCATTGAGTTATGTTGCCGCTCCTGCCTTGAAGAGCAAAACAGCATGGATGTTATTACCAGTTGGCTTCCATTACATCTTAACCAGATTGCCGGGTGTGTTGAATGTTAGTCTGGTATTTCAGGATGAAGCAGGTATTAAGTACCAGCAGGATTTATATCCAACAGCCAAGTATCCTGAACAGTTGGAGCAATTCTTTATGAACATGCCGGGTAACGAGTCTGTGACTTTCAATGATAATGGAACTTTGTTGATTATTGGTAATGAGTTGAGATTTAAAGGGATATTTGATTATTCGGTGGTTGCAACGAATACACCAACTGGTAGTATTCAGGTAAGTTATGTTGCTGATTTGAATGGTGATGGCATAAGTGATTTTGAGGTTTTGTATGGTACTGGTGAAAAGCAGATTGTTTATCAGGTGCCTGAGTGATAACAACTAATCATACTTGGTTCAATAAGAAACGTCGGGTTACATTATCATTAACCCGACCTACATTGGTTCAATAAGCTTTTAAGTCAAGATGGGGGCATCCTTCATATTAACGCAAAAGTAGTGAACAGTTGTTTCGGGAATGGAATAAAGTGGATTTCCCGAAATGATTGCTAGATATGGATTTCGGGAAATTCGTTTCACTCCATTCCCGAAACAACTGTCAAATTCAGTAATTAACAAATACTTGTAGGGTTGGTGTAACGAAGTGAAACCGACCATTAAGAATAAGAGTCAATCAATGTTTATGGTCGGTTACGTTTTCACTTCACCGACCCTACAGTTATGGTCAGGATTTTTTGACTTTAAAAACTGTCCGAACTATTGTTCACACAAGAAATTGCTTAATTATAATTTATCAGTTAATTCTATAGACATTCATAAAAATATATTCGTGTGAAACCTGCGAGGTTTTGGAAACCTCGTAGATTTTAAGTGAAATTATTTATCTGAAAAACTATATCTATAAAAATTCATTAATCTTCAAAAATATTTGTTAAAAATTTTATAGTCGAGTATAATAGTTATTATTAATAATTGTTACATATTTAAGAGATTATGTAACATTTTTAGTGATTTCGTTACATCTTTAAAAAGTTGAAACTTGAGTCTTTATGCAAGAATTTCAGTTACAAAAAAATGATTGGCATTTGTCTTTTGCGGAAGCCCTTGAATGGGATTTAACGCCAGTTGGCGTATCTATTTACCCTGAAACATTGGTGATGAATAAGCCGCCCAGAGTTGATGTACTTATTTTGCGGCATCCTGAAATGGCTTGGACTGATGAGCAATTAGCATGATTGCCAGATGGCATAAGACAAAGTACTGCCAGTCATATTTTGCTTGAATTTAAATATACGCAGTCCATCAGTAATGATGTGGTAGTTCAGTCTCTTGCTTATGATTTGCTTTATAGAAATTCTAAAAAGTTGACGGCTGATGAAGTACAAACATTTTTGGTTAGTGCAATTAAACCTCAGGAAGAGACACGGAAGGCTTATGGATATGAAAATGAGCGTTATCCGGGTGTATATGAGAGTCATAATCAATTGGAAAAACGAGTTCAGTTAATTTCATTGAACAAGTTGGCAGATAAACCACATAATGCAGCTTTTAAAATATTTGCTACTCATCAGAGAGAAAAGTATAAAGCATTTAAGCTTTTGGAACAAAGTAGGGATGTTACATCAATCCCAGAAGAGTTAGAGTTATTGTTATCTGGATTATTGACTTTGGGGGAACAAAACATGGATTATAAATTAACTCCAGAACAAATTAAGGAAGTTGGTAAAATTTGGGGAAAAGCTCATCTTTCTCGTATGTCGCTTGAGGAACGGTTGAAAGGTCTTAAGCCTGAGGAACGGTTGATGGGTCTTAAACCTGAAGAGAGACTTGCTGGTTTATCTATTTCTGAAGTTGAAGAGCTTGCGGAATACATTAAAAAGTTGAAACAAGAGGGGTAATGGGTGTTAAATATCTTTGTAGTACGAATTTGTTTGAAAAATAATAAAATATATATCTTTAATTTTGGCCAGACTTTTTGTGGCTGTGGGTAAATAAATTTTAATTTAAGGGGATTTACAATTATGTTTACTATAAATAATATTATTAAATTGTTGCTTGTTATTTGGTTAGGAGTAATAACACAGACGGTTTTTGCAAGTTATGAATTAGATAGGAACTCAACCTCAGATGGTGCTAGTTTATGGGGTGAATCAATTTTGCAAATGACTGCTAGTTTGGATGGTAGTAATATTACTGTTACGGTTCTTAAAATAGACAGTAGTTTTTTTACATCAAGCGGCACTATGTATCTTAAAGTTGGTAGTTATCAAGTCTTTGGTAGTGACAGAGATACTGGTTCTGTAGTAGCGAATGTTACAAATAAGCTTTTCTTTACGCATAATCTTGACGATTATGATTCTTCAACTTATCCAAAAGAGTTTTATTTTCGTTATGAAAGCATGGATGTAAAGGGTAATCCCGATGGAGGATGGGCATGGGTTGGGCCAATTCAGGTTAGTTATAATGCACCAGCCTGACAGCCTGACAAAAGAAAGGTAACCATAAGTATAACGTAACATAAAAAATTCAGTATGAGTTTTGAGCTGTCCGATTATTAAAAGATTGGTTATTTTTCCATATTTATTATGGAAGAGGTTCA
>JAUCGL010000168.1 GCA_030378105.1 Candidatus Halobeggiatoa sp. HSG11
ATAGCCTCTTGCCCAAAAGTGTTTGCCCCAATACCTTTTTTTCAGTACAGGGAATTCCTCAAACAGCTTTCTTGCACTGCGTCCCTTTATTCTTCTCATTATTTCACTTGGAGCCATATTAGGAGGAGCCGATACTGCTATATGCACATGCTCTTTGCTGACTACGCCGCTTAATATTCGGATTTCGAACGCTTCGCAGGTTTGCCTTACAAGCTCCCGTACCCTTATGGCTATGTCTCCTTTTAAAACTTGGTATCTATATTTCGTGACCCACACAAAGTGGTATTCAATATTGTAAACAGTGTGACTTCCGTAACGATATTCCATGCCTTATTGTAAAGCATTGGAGATAAATCTGTTCGCCTGAAAGGCGAAGGTTTTAACCTTGTGCATGGAAAATAAATCTTCTGGTGTTAAATTTTCTCTGTTTAAAAAACGGTTAGTGCTATCATGTGATATGTTCATTAATTCTCCCAACCTACTGCAATTTATATATTTTGGTTCACTTAATAGATAAGATATATACATGGATAAGGTGCAGTTTGCTGTTGATGGACGACTTATTTCTCTCATTTAATTTTTTTGCTTTAATTGACTGATTCATATTATAATACTTTTGTCAATGCGTAAGTCCTATAAGAATTAAGCATTCATATATTAAGAATTGCTATAAATAGATTATCTATGCACCAGAACAGGATGGCTAAACACAGTTGTTCAAGTTGACAACAAGTTTTGATTGTCGTGTGTTATAATTCTCTTATTTCTTTGTACATAAAAACAAAATTCTTTTTAATAAAATAGCAAACTATCAAATGAGTTCAGATACCTTAATTTCAGTAAAAAATTTATCTCGCTATTATGGCAATTTTTGTGCAGTTGATAATATCAATTTTGAGGTTAAACGTGGGCAAGTTTTAGGTTTTCTTGGACCTAACGGAGCCGGCAAAACAACAACTATGCAAATGATAACCGGTACTCTTGCTCCAACAACTGGGCAAATTTCACTGGCCGGTAACGATTTATTAGATCATCCGGTTCAAGCAAAAACTGCAATTGGTTATTTGCCAGAACAACCGCCAGTTTATAAAGAGATGCAAGTTGATGAATATTTACAATTTTGTGCCAAATTACATCATATTCCTAGTTCGGCTGTTTCTTATGCGGTGAACCATGCGATTGAGCAATGTGGCCTTAATGCGGTTAGTAAACGTTTAATTGGTAATTTATCCAAAGGTTATCAGCAGCGAGTTGGTATTGCACAAGCCATTATCCATACTCCACAAATAGTCATTTTAGATGAACCAACTATCGGGCTTGATCCAATTCAAATCCGTGAAATAAGAGAGTTAATCCGCCGATTAGGTGAAGAACATAGTGTGATTTTATCGACTCATATATTGCCAGAAGTGCAAGCTGTATGTAGCCATGTGCAAATAATTAATCATGGCCAACTTATAATGAATGACACGATTAATGGCCTACTTAATCAAATGCAATCAACCCATTTGCAAGTAGGATTTCATAATTTACCTAAAATTGAAAAAATACAACAAATACAATATGTTGAAGAAGTAGAAATTCTTGAAGATAATAAATTTCGTATTCAGCATAGTATTGAAAACAGTCCAGTGGAAGCTTTAGTTGAGCAATCGGTAAGTAATAATTGGAAACTATATGAATTGATTCCAGAACAACGTACTTTAGAACAAATATTTGTTGATTTAACTAATGAAGATAATTTAATGGAGGTTGCCTAATGTGGGTTATTGCAGCACGAGAATTTCGTAGTTTATTTATTTCGCCATTAGCTTGGAGCATTTTAGGAGCTATTCAAATAATTTTAGGTTGGTTTTTTGCGGTATTGGTCGAATGGTTCTTGCAACCTGAAGTACAAACAAATTTAGCCAGCGACCCTAATGGTTCTGGTTTAACCGCAATAGTGGTATCTTCTTTATTTGATTGGACTGCAATAATATTACTGCTCACAACTCCTCTATTAACCATGCGTCTTATCAGTGAAGAACGGCGTAACAATACTTTGCCTTTGTTGATGTCTGCTCCAATTTCAATGGGAAGCATTGTTTTAGGTAAGTTTTTGGGATTAATGGGCTTTTTCCTTATAATGTTTCTTATGCTTATGCTTATGCCATTGTCATTATTATTGGGTGGTACGCTTGATTTTGGACAGCTATTATCTGGTTTATTGGGTTTAATTTTATTCAGTGGAGCTTTGATAGCATTGGGATTATATATATCAACTTTGACTTCACACCCAACTGTAGCAGCCATAAGTACTTTTGGAACTTTTTTATTGTTATGGATGTTAGATTGGGGCGGAAATGTCACCGAAGGTCAAGATGGTATTTTAAGTCTAAGTTACTGGTCTATAACTAATCATTACCAACCTTTATTGCAAGGACTATTTAGCACTGCTGATATTGTCTATTACCTATTGTTAATCGGATTATTTTTAATGCTAAGTATTTATCGTTTGGATGCGGAACGAATTCAGTAACGGAAGGAACATATTGTTTTTATATTAATTAAAAGGAAATTATAAATGAAGTCACTTGGATTTAAAGCATGTTGTATTTTGAGTTTGGCGGTTAGTTCTGTCGTTTACGCAGGTGAAACCGGCCATTATGTCAATGGTGTGGAAGGAATCAAAGCTGCGAGTGTTCCGCCACCTGGACTTTATTATTTGATGTATAACGTTTTTTACAATGCTGATTCTGTTATGGATCAACATGGAAATGAATTAAATATTGGGTTTGATGCTAGTATCTATGCTATGGTAAATCGGTTTGTTTGGATTTCTGACCATAAGATTTTGGGTGCAGATTATGGCATGGATATGGTTGTTCCGCTTATTAATACTAATGTTAAAGTGCTTGGTAATGAGGATGAGCAGTTTGGTTTAGGTGATATTTATATTGAACCTTTAATTTTAAGATGGGCTAAAGAGCGTTATGACATATCTGCTGCTGCTGGTTTATATCTGCCTACTGGTGATCATGGCGAACCAGCTTCACCGGGTAAAGATTTTTGGACTGGTATGTTCACGTTGGGCGGAACATATTACTTTGACGAGGATAAAACTTGGTCGGGGTCTATTTTAGCACGTTATGAAATCCATAGTGAGAAAGATGATGTAGATGTTAAACCGGGTAATGATTTTCATTTTGAATGGGGAATAGGTAAAACAGTAGCTCCCGGTTTAGATTTAGGTATAACTGGTTATGCACAATGGCAGATAAGTGATGATAGTGGTTCTGATGTTACATGGGATAAAGCTGTTCACGACCAAGTATTTGCCGTAGGTCCAGAAGCTAAATTGTTTATTCCTTCGCTTAAATCATTTGTTTCTTTCAGAAGCCAATGGGAATTTGATGCTGAAGATCGTTCGGAAGGTTATGCAATGTGTTTAACTTTTATAAAAATGTTTTAATGTGAATTTAAGAGCTAAATTATTTTAAAAATCATATAATTAGAATCTAATATTTTAGAGGTTTTTACTTGGTAAATTTTTAACATATTGTTTTAAAAGCTATATAAATTTTAGCTCTTAATTCACATTCAATCCTTTCAGGAATAGCCATAGGTGGAACCTATGGTACTTTAAAAATCAAAAAATGGGAAATTTTAAGACAGAATACATATATACTGCACACATGCATAACTTGAACTTTTTTTAAACCTATTTCATATAGATGTCAGGTTACGTTAACTATGTTCAATAAGCTAACCCGACCTACCAGAAGTTCAATTTATTCCCATGTCAAGTATATCTAACTCGACTATTGAATTTTTTAAACTAAAATAATAATTAATGTTCTGATGTCACACAGAAAGCTTAACGTAATTGTTGGAGTCACTACCATTTGCGTTAAGGGTAGACACGCAGGTCTGTCCCTACAAAACACAATATATTTCAATATTGTAGGGGCGAACCTATGTGTTCGCCCTGCTTAACACAAATGGCAGTGAATTGTTGAAGTGCAATCTGTGGGTTTCCTTCAATAACACACTGGCATTTTCATTAAGACATCAGTTTTTATTATTAATAATTGTTATACTTTGCAAAAAAATTATTTAATAAAGTTATTTTTATTTTTGCATAATATATATTAATTGCTAAATTCACAAAAAAAATTCTCTATAGATTTATTCTAACACTTTCAAAATATTAGTCTGAATTGACCTTTTTAATCACATTTAATGTTACAATAAGGTATCAAAATATTTCCTTAGTATTAAAGTTAGTTATCGGAAAAAACAGGCAAAATTGATTTAAGACATTTCTCTTAAAGCTGTTTAACCTATATTATCACAGTTTTTAATTTTATTTTTAAGGAGGTTGTGCTACTTATGATAAGTGGTATTTGGAGGCTTAAAGCCTTGGCATTGTTATTAATATTGCCGCAAATAGCTTTTTCCGCTTCTCCTGAGGCTGGCGAAAAAGCTTTTCAGAAATGTATTGCTTGCCATACGATTGGTAGTGGCCCATTGGCTGGGCCTGATTTGAAAGATGTTACTACTAAACGGGATAATGCTTGGTTAATTCGCTGGATAATAGAACCTGATAAAATGTTGGCTGAAGGTGATTCTATAGCAACCGAGCTATTAAAGGAATTTAACAATATTCCAATGCCACCTATGGGTGTTACTGAAGCTGAAGCTAAGGATATTTTAGCTTACATAAAAGCTGCGTCAACATCTGAACCTGCTCCAGCCAAACCACTTATGAAGGGTGATGCTGAAATTGGTAAAAAATTATTCTTAGGCCGCCAAGCTTTATCTAATGGAGCACCGGCTTGTGTTGGATGCCATCAAAATACTGATATCGGTGGTTTAGGAGGTGGTGCTTTAGGGGTAGATTTAACTAAATTATATTCACGTTATGGTGGTGATAAAGGTCTGAACATAGCATTGCTGAATCCACCTTCTCCTATTATGGCGGGAATTTTTTCTAAGCAACCTATATCGGAAATTGAAGCAGCACATTTTACTGCGTATTTTAAAAAAACTAATGAATTACCAGTAGAAGAAGTGAATACAGAATTTTTTATTAAAGGTATTGGTACAGGCATATTAGGATTGATTTTAGTATATATCCTGATAAGTCTTATTTGGATTAAACGTTTAAAAGGGGTTCGCATCCCTATGGTTGGGAAATAAATATGAGTTGGATTCAAGATATTGTTAATCCGGATACACGGCATTGGGAACAGTTTTATCGTAGTCGTTGGCAGTATGATAAAGTTGTTCGTAGTACGCATGGTGTGAACTGTACCGGTGGCTGTTCGTGGCGAGTTTATGTTAAATGTGGAGTTATCACTTGGGAAATGCAGAATGTGGATTATCCTAAGTTAGAAAAAACTTTGCCACCTTATGAGCCAAGAGGTTGCCAACGCGGAATTTCTGCATCTTGGTATGTTTACAGCCCAATTCGGGTCCGTTATCCATATGTACGAGGAGCATTAATTGACTTATGGCGAGCTGCTCGACAACAACATGCTGACCCAGTAGATGCTTGGGAATCCATCGTCACCGACCCAGCTTCTCGCAAAAAATATCAACAAGCTCGTGGTAAAGGTGGTTTTCGTCGTTCCGATTGGCATGAAGTGTTGGATATTATTTCTGCCGCTAACATAAGCACAATTAAACGACATGGTTCAGACCGAATTGTTGGTTTCTCTCCAATTCCAGCTATGTCTCAGTTGAGCTTTGCTGCTGGTGCAAGATATATGTCATTGTTGGGCGGCCATATGCTCAGTTTCTATGACTGGTATAGTGACTTGCCTCCAGCTGAACCAGAAGTTTGGGGTGAACAGACTGATTCCCCAGAAAGTGCCGATTGGTATAACTCTAAGTTCATCGTATCAATGGGTTCCAACCTAAATATGACTCGGACTCCAGACGTGCATTTCATCGCTGAAGCACGTCATAATGGTTCCAAGTTTGTGGTATTTGCTCCAGACTTTAGTCAGGTTGCTAAATTCTCTGATTGGTGGGTTCCAATCCATGCTGGTCAAGATGGCGCTTTCTGGATGGCTGTCAACCATGTTATTTTGAAAGAATACTATGTTGATAAGCAAGTTCCTGATTTTGAAGCTTATATGAAGCAGTACACCGATTCTCCATTCTTAGTTAGAGTTGAGCAAGGTGAAAATGGTTACGAAGCTGGTCGTTTGTTAAGAGCTAACACAATTGAGACTTACAAAACCGAAGAAAATGGTGAATGGAAGTTCTTAATGTATGATGAGCAAACCAATGGCGTGAAAATGCCTAAAGGTACTGTAGGTCATCGTTGGCAGGAAAAACAAGGTCAATGGAATTTGGAGCTTAAAGATGGTTTAGATAACTCTGAAATAAGTCCAATTCTGTCTTTCATCGACAATAAAGATGACGTATTTGAAGTTAATTTTGAAGATTTTTCCAATGATAACGTCAATGTTAAACATGGCGTACCAATTAAATATATTGAAACTGCCGAAGGTAAGGTTGCAGTCACTACTATTTTTGATTTATTAATTGCTCATTTTGGAGTAGATCGTGGTTTAGGTGGTCAATATCCAACTAGCTATGATGAAGCAGATCAACCATATACTCCAGCTTGGCAAGAAAAGTTAACTGGTATTGGTAAAGAAACCGTAGTTAAATTTGCTCAACAATTTGCCACTACTGCTGAAAAAACTGGTGGTAAATGTACCGTTATTATCGGTGCTGGTATCAACCATTGGTATCACAATAACTTAATCTATCGTGGCCCAATCACTGCGTTGATGTTATGTGGTTGTGTTGGTAAAAATGGTGGTGGTTTAGCCCACTATGTTGGTCAAGAAAAATTAGCTCCAATTTCTATTTGGAAGACCGTGATGAGTGGTGCTGACTGGGGAGCTAGTGCAAGAATGCAGAATGCTCCAACTTGGCATTATATGCACTGTGACCAATGGCGTTATGAAGGCCCATTCTCCAAATATTCTAACCTGAAAGGGGATAATGAATGGACCAGCGGTCATACTGCTGATAACAATGCTCGTGCGGTACGTATGGGTTGGATGCCATTCTATCCACAGTTTGAACAGAATAACTTTGAATTAGTTAAAGATGCAGAAAAAGCTGGTGCTTCAGACGACAAAGCAGTTGTTAAATATGTCGTTGACCAGTTGAAAGATAAAAAAATGCGGTTTGCTGCTGAAGACCCTGACCATCCAAATAACTGGCCTCGGGTTTGGTTCATATGGCGTGGAAATGCCATTATGGCTAGTGGTAAAGGTCATGAGTATTTCTTGGATCATTATCTTGGTACGCATACCAATAAGATTTCCGATGATCAAATTGGTAAAGATTACGTTAAAGAAGTTAAATGGCGGGATGAAGCTCCACGCGGTAAGATGGATTTGGTGATTGATATCAACTTCCGTATGGATACATCAGCTCTCTATTCTGACATCGTGTTGCCAACAGCTCACTGGTACGAAAAAGCTGACATCAACAGTACTGACATGCATTCTTTCATTCATCCATTATCTGAAGCTGTGCCACCTAATTGGGAAGCTCGTTCGGATTGGAATATCTTCCGTTCTTTGGCTAAGAGAGTCAGTAAATTAGCTGAAACTCATTTGCCAGAACCAATGAAAGATTTCGTTTGTACTCCGTTGGAACATGATTATCCAGATGAAATAACTCAGCCTACAATTAAAGATTGGGCTAAAGGTGAATGTGAACCAATTCCGGGCAAGACTATGCCTAAGATGAAGGTGGTTACTAGAGATTATACTCAGTTGTATAACAAGTATACTTCCTTCGGACCAGGTGCAAGAGATAACGGTATTGGAGCTCATGGTGTTCATTGGGATGTGAGCAATATCTATGATAAAACTCTGAAAAGTCATCCGACCACTGAATGGGGTGGCAAAACCTATCCATCTTTGGTAGAAGTAGTACATGCGATTAATATCATTCTGCGGTTTGCTCCAGAAACTAATGGTGAATCGGCTTATCAAGCTTATCTTTCCCATGAGAAAAAAGTTGGTCTACCATTGCGTGATTTGGGTGAAGGTCAGAAAGACGCTGTTGTTACTTATGAAGACTTGCAACGGCAACCACGTCGCTTGTTGAATAGTCCTTGTTGGAGTGGCACCATGACTGATGGTAAAGCCTATTCTCCATTTAGCGTTAGTGTTGAGAAATTAGTACCTTGGCGGACTTTGACTGGTCGTCAACATTTCTATTTAGACCATGAAGGTTATATTGCGTTTGGTGAGCATTTACCAACTTACAAACCTAAAGCTGATCCAATGTTGTACGGTGATTTTAGGAAAACTAAGGAAGGTGAGCCAAATAGTATCATGTTGAATTATTTAACTCCGCATGGTAAGTGGCATATTCACTCAACTTACTATGATAACCATCGGATGTTGACTCTATCTCGTGGTATTGAGCCATTCTGGTTAAGTGTGGATGATGCTGAAAAGATTGGTGTGGTTGATAACGATTGGGTTGAGGTTTATAACGACCATGGTGTGGTGGTAACTCGTTCAGTGGTTAGTGCTAGAATTCCAAATGGTGTGTGTATTTGGTATCATTCGCCAGAAAGAACTATTTCTATTCCTAAGTCTCCATTGCGTGGTAATCGCCGTGCTGGTGGGCATAATAGTTTGACTCGGGCAAGGTTGAAACCGGTATTGATGATGGGTGGATATGGGCAGTTCTCCTTCCATTTGAATTATTGGGGCCCAACTGGTGTGAACCGTGATACGCATGTTATGGTGCGGAAACTGAAGGGTAAGCCACAGTTTTAGGATTTAGTTTGATGTGGGGTGGGCTTTAATTTTGTTGTCCACCTTACATTTTTGATTTGTTATAATTTTAGAATATTAACCATCATAATTTATACCTTATGATTAAATCATTCGAGATAAAAAATTTCCGTTGTTTTGAACATACAAAAGCAGTTGGTTTTTCCAGAATCAATTTGATTGGTGGAAGAAATAATGCTGGCAAAACTGCGTTGCTAGAAGCGTTGTTATTAATGGGAAAACCATCAAATCAAAGTATTGCAAGATTACTTGGATTCAGAGAAGTAAGTAAAAAATTCATTGAAGAAATGCCTCAAAAAGCATGGAATAATTTTTTCTATCAACAAAATAATACAAAAAAAATATCATTTAATTTTGTTTTAGATGATAAAACAGATAATAAGGTTACTATAAATTGTGATGAAAAGATAGATGATTTTATTAGCATGAAAGATGAACAAAATGAAGATATTATGTCAGAGTTTGCAAATAGTCTAGCAAATACAAATGCTGTTAAATCTTCCCTTCATATAAATGCTGATGCTGATAACACCAATTTACAAACAAATGTGTTTGTAGCAAGTCCCAATGGTCTTGCTGGTAAAGGTATACCACATATATTTATTGATACTTATTTAATTCCAGCGAGTTTTAGATTAAAAAATGATAAATTAGCAATAGAATTTGATAAAGCTAAATTTGAAGGTAATTCTGAGGCATTATTAAAAGCATTTCAAATAGTTGATAGTATAGTTGAAGAAATTACAGCATTCAAGCTAAGTAATGATGCTGAACTGTTTCTAAAACGCAAAAATGAAGATTATATGTCACTATCACTTTTTGGTGATGCAATGAATAAAATTGCTAATTTTATCTTACGAATTGTAAATAATAAAGATAGTATTTTGTTAATTGATGAAATAGAGAATGGAATTCATTATGAAAACCAAGAAGAAATATGGAAGGTACTTTTTGAATTATGTGAAAAATATAATGTTCAATTATTTGCCACTTCACATAGTTATGAGATGATTGAAGCATTTAAAAATACAATTGTTAAAAATAATCTCCAGAATGGTAATTACTTTGAAATGGGGCGACATTCAATTTCTAATAAAATAACTATCCAGAAAATACCAATTAATTCATTAGAGAATAAAATCAATAATGAAAGACCAATTAGAGGAGAACAAACAAATAAGAGAAAATTGTCATGAATATTCTCATAGTTGAAAGTAAGAACGATCAATATTTTATTGAAGCTCTTGCAAAGGATGTATCATCTGAAAATAAAGTTTGTCGAATTGATGAATATAAACACAGTAGTTTAGATAAAAAAAAGCTGACTACTCAAATTAGTAATATTTTAACAGATAGGTACTGGGCTCCAAGTAAAATTAATACTAGCAAAATATTAATTAATAGTTTAAAATAGTATAATGAAAAAACTTAACCAATCAGAAAACTGTCCCTGTTGTAGAAGTTCAGAAATAAAGATAATAA
>JAUCGL010000169.1 GCA_030378105.1 Candidatus Halobeggiatoa sp. HSG11
TACTCGACTATCAAGTTTTTATTCGATTCTGAATATAGACGTGAGCATCGTATCTCTACACATAGATTTTTATTAAAATTTCTGATGGCCAAAAAACTAATAGATTTGTAGAGACGCAATGCTTGCGTCTTTTATTCAATAATAAATAATAATTTAAAAAAAATTTGATAGTTGAATTATAGTCAGAATTTTTTACCCTTTAGTTAAACATTTTAACCAATTTAAAATCTAATAATCAAATAAAAAAGCTAACTCATTGATTTAGAAAGTAGTTGAGTTAAAATTCAAAACATGTTAATATTCAATCATCTTCATTAAACCTAATAGAACTACTTTAATAGGCTATAATTAACAATAAATCTTAAATCGAATAATTAGAATAATTAAGTTCTATAAAAAGGATATTGCTATGTTAATTAATAAATTATATTTAACTATATTTCTACTTGGATGGTTCTCCTGTGTTCAGGCAGAAAATATCACCTTAACAGTCACCAAAGCTGGTGACGGTAATGGCACAATAACCAGCAATCCAGCCGGTATTAACTGTGGAAATAACTGTATTTTTTCTTATGCTGAAAATACTCAAGTAACCCTAACCGCAACTCCAGAACTTTCTGGCTTTAATGGTTGGACAGGAGATTGCTCTGGTACAGAAGCAACTATAACTGTAACAGTCGATACTGCTAAAACTTGTAGTGCAAATTTTGGATTATTCAGTAGCATTCAATTTGCCAATTCCAACTACACAGTTGACGAAGATGCCGGTCAAATAAATCTATCAATAACTCGTGCTGGTGGTTCTGGTGGTGAAGTGTCAGTCACTTATGCCACAAAAGATGGAACCGCTATTGCTGGTGATGATTATGCTGCTGTCAATAACACTCTGACTTGGCAAACTGGAGAAATGAATGCTAAAACTATCCAAATCCCAGTATTTACTGATGGAATTTTGGAAGATAACGAAAACTTAACTGTAGAACTATCTAACATTTCTACTGGTTCAGTATTAGGTAATACCATATCAGCAACTATAACACTTACCGACCCACCTCCTAATCCAGCTGGAATTTTGCAATTTTCCTCTCCCAGCTATGTTGCTAGTGAAGGCAATGGTGTCGCTACTTTGAATGTTGAACGTTTAGCCAGTGGACTTGGTTTAATAGCAATTAAATATCAAACTATTGATAATGTTGCTAAAGCTGGCAGTGATTATATAGGTACACAAGGAATGCTGACTTGGAATGATGGAGATATGACAGCCAAAACTTTTACCATTCCAATAACTACTGATGCCATCACCGAAACTGCTGAACATTTAGCAGTTAGGTTATTTAATTCAATTGGTGGCGCTAGTTTAGGAGTTAATTCAACTACAGATTTACATGTCATAGATGATCTTGGTAGTCCACTTACAGTAGAAGATTTATTAGGCACTCCAAATACCATTTTAATACCCGGCGTTATCCAATTTTCTGCTCCAGCCGATTATAAAGCAGCTAAAGATGTTGGCAACATAACCCTCAATGTTAACCGAGTTTATAGCAAACAAGGTCAAGTACAAGTTGACTATAGCACTCAAGATGGGACAGCCAGAGTTGATACTGACTACACCGCTATTAATGGAACTTTACAGTGGAATGATGGGGATATGAGTTCTAAAAAAATTACTATTCCCATTTTAGCAACTAGTCAACCAGAAAAGACTTTAATAGTTAATTTATCTAACCCAACTGGCAAAGCAAGTTTAGGGGCTTTTCCAACTGCCAATATACAAATTGTTGATAGTTTGTCCAATCCGGGTACTGTCATTCCGCCCGGAGGAATAATTCAATTTTCAGCTCAAGAATATCAACTAAGTGAAGATGATGGCAGTGTAACCATAACTGTTACTCGTACTGGTAATAGTAAAGAGGCGGTAGAAGTATTTTATACTACAGAAAATGATACGGCGGATAATCAAGATTATGTTGCAATAAAAAATTCTTTAAGTTGGGTTGCCAATGAAACAGAATCAAAAACTTTTCAAATCAATATATATGATGATGGTTTAATTGAGGATAATGAAACTGTATCATTACGCTTGTTTAACTTGACTGGAAAAGCAGAATTAGGTCCTAACTCAACTGCCAATTTAACTATTTTTGATAATGATGCAACTACGATTAAACTTTCCGCTAATAATTATCAAGTTAATGAAAATGATAAAGCTGTTACTATAACTGCCACTCGTGAAGGTGGTAAAGTTGATCAAATAATGTTAGCTTATGAAACGGAAAATATAACTGCAACGGCTGGGCTTGATTACACTGCTACCAGTGCATCTTCAGGAATTTTAATGTGGGTAAGTGGTGATTCTGGCGAAAAAACTTTCACTATTCCCATATATGATGACAAGATTGTGGAAGATGACGAAACCTTGCGAGTTCGGCTGACTCTGATGGGAAATCAAGATAATTCTATTTTAGGAAGTCCAATCGAAGCTATAATAACTATTATTGATGATGATACTGATATTTGCAATTTGGAAAATACTACTATAATTAATTGCACTATAGACAATAGTGATAATTTATTGCAAAATGTTAAAGTTGTATCCCAAGGAGCAATTATTGGCGGACAATTAGCAGGTAAAATTGAGCTGGCCAGTGAAAACAATATCAATCTAGCTACATTAAAAGATGTTACTTTATTAGCTAATTCAAACGTTGTTGGCATGTTTTTTGGTGGAAAAATTCAAGGTAATATAACCGGTGATCAAGATGCACCGGCAATTATTGATAATGTTGCAATAGAAGCCAATACTATATTATCTCATGTTATTATTGGTAGCTTAACTACCCTTGCTGATGATTTGGTATTGCAAAATAATACTTGGCTTAGTAGCATCCAATTGGAAAAAGGAGTATTATTTGAGACTAATAGTTTAATTCCTTATATGGCTGATTTATCCAAAGTACTTGGAAGAATTTATACACCTGATTTAGAATTAGATGCGATTGATTTAAATCATGATATTTTATTTAATGGTGAAAGAGTCATTGATTCCATTAATGGATTGCATGTTTTTACTAGTCTGGGAGTTAAATTATGGCAAAGTCCAGATAATGGCTATTTGACTGTTAATATAGATAACAGATATTATAAAGTATTACCGATACAAGCAAAACATATTTGGGGAGAAATTGAAAATGTACAATTAACCCCGATGGGAACTACTGTTAATCCAAGTGGACAGGTGACATTTGTAACTCATACTGGTAGGGAAATAATTACCATACCGGTTGTGCATGAAGTTAATGCATTACAAAAAGGTTTGCTTGAACTTGGATTATCTTATATGACTATGTTAGTTAATGGCAATTTAAAAATTCCAGTTGGAAAAAATTATTACATGGCACGTCCTAACTTATTTGCTACCGATGCCCCAATTAACATTCCTCTTGGAATTGGAGCTACTAACTCACCTTGGTTAGAGAATCTGAATGAAGCATTTTTAGTATATGAAACTATTGAAAATGTTGGTAAACCTATTACTTTATTTGAATCAGATAATACAATTCAAACAACCGTAGTACGTCAACAGCAGTTTATTTACCCAGCAGCAGCAGAACCAGAAGTCTTATATGCTTTGGCAGCAGAACGTGAAAACCCAGCTGATGATTGTCAAACTAAATTATATAACGATGGTAGAGTATCTATGTGTATTGGAATTGGGCAAAATAAGTTGATTTATAAAGGGGTATTGGATTATTTAGTTGAATCTGGAATCAAGAATGCTGAAACATTGCAAATTATTGATGTTGAAGATTTTAACAATGACGGACTTCAGGATTATCGTCTTATTTATCCCAATGGAGATCGGCAAATAATGTATCGTTGTTCTGGATGTGTTGAATAACAGGGGGTTTAAAATTTATGTTAGTTAAGTCAAACTTTACAGTTTGAAATCCATGATTAGGGAAAATACTTATGGTACAAACATTTGGAGAATTTATTGAAATACAACCCAAACAGGGTGAGTATTTAACAATTGGTTTTTCACCAAGTTGTCGTCCATTAAAAGAAAGATGGCAAAATAACGGTTTATCGGCTGATTTTATCGCTGAATATTTTCGAGTATTTTTTATAGGAAAACTGATGGACCTTGCTAAAGAGGAAGAAAAAGTTGTCCTAAGCAATATTAAGGATACAGTTAAATATGTTGCCAATGAACTGTTAGAAAATGCTATGAAATTTCAGAATGAAAGTTTGCCATTTACTGCCAAGATAGGTCTTTCATTATATGATGATAAGTTGGTTTTTTGTGTCACCAATTGTGTTGATGAACAACAAGTGGAACCATTTCAACAGTTCATTCAGTCTTTGTTAAATGAAGACCCTCAGGAACTGTATTTTAAAACTATGCGAAGTAATGCTCTTGGTAGTGATAATAATCGCTCTGGATTGGGATTACTTAGTATGATATGTGACTATTCGGCAAAACTGAGTTGGAAATTTGAAACTATCCAAACTCCTCCAGTAACAGTTGTTACTACAATGGTCTTACTAGAAATTTATTAACTAAAATTCTGTAAATTCACGAGGTTAAAAATGGAAATAAGAGCAGAAAAATATAGTGTTGTTTATGACCCGGACAATGCAGTGGTACATTGCAATGGAGCATTATTACTTAATGGTGCTAAAGAATATGAACCAATATTACAGCTTTTAAATGCTGCAGCTAATGGACAAAAAGATAATTTAACAATAAATTTATGTGATTTAAAATTTTTAAATAGCTCAGGTATTAACATGGTAACTAGATTTATCATAAATGTATTTGATGTAGAAGCACTTGATATAGCTTTGACAATCAAAGGCCAAAAAAAAGTCGCATGGCAAGAAAAATTATTAAAAAATTTGCAACGCTTGGCACCTAATTTAAATACCATGTTGGATTAGAATTAATAATTTATGGAGTTCAAACTCAATTCTCTGAGATAACATTTGAACTCCAATGTAGTTTTCCAAGATAAAATTTCCAAAATTCAAATCTATGGTTTATGGCGTATGTTTAAAAATAATATCCCAAATGCACAACTCTTAACAGAAATCAAACATCTGCGTACCCAAATAGAATCGTTAGCACAAGAGAAAGACCATTTGGAGGATTCATTAAAAGCAATTATAGATGGAGCCGCTAAACATTTGTTAGCCGAAATGTGCAGTTCTAAAGATGAAATTTCAAGAGCAGAATTATTAGTCCAAATTAATCACTTACAAAGGCAAGAAAAAAAATTATTACAAGAAAAAAAACATTTAGAGATTTCGTTAGATTTAGTTGCTGAACATGGTGATGCTTTTGAAAAACAATTAGTTGATTTACATGATAATTTAGAAGTTAAAGTTATTCAACGTACTCAAGAATTAAAAGAAAAAAACTTACAATTACAACAAGAAATACAGGAACGCAAACGAGTAGCAAACGCATTATCTGAAAGTGAAAAATTTACTCGTATGTTAATTCGAGAGTCATTGATTGGTTTGGTATTAAGTGATATTGATGGTAGTTTGGTAGAAATAAATTCAGCTTTTGCAAATATAATTGGTTATTCAGTTGAAGAAACTTTAAAATTAAATTTATTAGACATAACACCAGATAAATATATAGATACTGAAAAAGAACAGTTTAAAAATTTAAAAACTAATGGTCGTTGCGGACCTTATGAAAAAGAATATATTAAAAAAGATAAAAATTTAGTGCCAGTTAGGTTGTCTGGTTTAATTATTTCTCACAATGGCAAAGATTTTATATGGACTAATATTGTTGATATAACAGAACAGAAACAAGCCGAGAATACTTTACGTTTAGCTAAAGAATCGGCTGAACAAGCTAAAACAATTGCCGAAAAAACTAATCAAGCTAAAAGTACATTTTTGGCTAATATGAGTCATGAGCTTCGAACTCCACTTAATGCTATTATTGGTTATAGTGAAATGTTGATGGAAGATGCTGAGGATTTAGAACAAAATGACTTTATCCCTGATTTACGCAAGATTCATGTAGCTGGCGAACATTTATTAGGACTTATCAGTGATGTGTTAGATATAACCAAAATCGAAACTGGTAAGATGGATATATTTTTTGAATCGTTTGATTTAAATAACTTTATCAAAGAAATAATTACTGATATAAAGCCATTAATAGAAAACAAAAAAAATTCTTTGCAGGTAGTTTGTCCAGACAATTTAGGAGAAATGTATACTGATATAAGCAAATTACAACAAATTTTATTAAATTTACTTAGTAATTCTGCCAAATTTACTGAACAAGGTACGGTCTACCTTGAAATTGCCCGTGAAGTCAAAGATAATATTGATTGGGTTATTTTTTGTATCATTGATGATGGAATTGGTATAACTGATGAACAACAAGGTAATTTATTTCAACCATTTACTCAAGCCGATTCATCTACCACTCGCAAATTTGGAGGAACTGGTTTAGGTTTAGCCATAACTAAACAATTTGCCGAAATGTTAGGTGGCAATATCACAGTTGATAGTGAATTTGGAATTGGTAGTATTTTTACTTTAAATATACCATTACAAGCTAACTCTGTACCGGTTGCTAACAAATTACCAGAACTAGATGACGAAGAGCTATCAAAGGGTGATGGAATCATTTTAGTTATTGATGATGAAATAGCTGTTCGAGATTTATTACAAAAGGAATTAAGTCGGCTTGGTTATTCTGTTGCCACAGCCTCTAATGGTGAAGAAGGACTCAGATTAGCTAAAAAATTACGGCCTGACACTATTTTGTTAGATATTAACATGCCGGGTATAAATGGTTGGCAAGTATTATCTTTGTTAAAACGCAACTCATTACTATCTGATATCCCAGTAATTATTATTTCTATAGAAATAGATAAGAAAATGGGCAATGCTATGGGAGTCACTGATTATATAACTAAACCTATTCAGCAAGAGCAACTGGCTAAAGTTTTAGAAAAATATAAGGTTAAAGATGAAGCTACTGGTTTAATCATGGTGATTGATGACAATGATATTGTGCGTGATACAACAGCAATTATTTTAGAGCATCAGGGTTGGAGAGTTTTTAAAGCTGAAAATGGCAAAATTGCCCTTGAACATATGGAACATAAAAAACCGTCCTTAATATTATTAGATTTGGATATGCCGGTTATGGATGGATTTGAATTTCTTGAACAATTACACCAAAATGAAGTATGGAGTTCTACTCCGGTTGTTGTTCTTACCGCTAAAGCTCTTAGTGCTAAAGAATATGCCAGTTTAAATGGCAGAGTAGAAAATATATTTAGAAAAGAAGCCTGTAGTAATGAAGAATTAATTGTTTCGATTCATAATTTAATTGCTGATTTTTCTGTTCCGACCGAAGAAAATGCTTGATTAATTCTCAATTGACCAACATTACGCAAGTTAATAGTGTAGAACCCCACCTTTTATACATCATATCTATTGAAATCATTATTACTATTTAATACAAGATTATCCATGACCTCGGCATATTAAATGTATAATGTAAATAAATTTATAAAATATACCTGTCTATATATAAACCTTCAGAAAAATAAAAGTTCTCAAACCTGACAGGTTTCCAAAATTTGTTAGGTCTCTTGGCCAAAATATTTATCTGAAAAGCTATAGTTATTTAAACTTATGAATAAAAAAACTTTATTAATTATTTTTGGTACTGCTATCAGTGCTATTTTATTAGTTGTGGTGTTCTCAAAATTAGATTGGCAAGCTTTTTTTAATGCCATCAAAACGATAAATATAGCCAAAGTATTTTTAGCTGGAATAGTGGTTATGATTGTTATTGCATTACGATCATTACGCTGGAATTTAGTTGCCTGTATGCCAGTATCTGAATTTAAACATTTTTGGCAAGCTGCAAATATAGGTTATTTAGGCAATATGGTTTATCCAGCTCGTGCTGGCGAAGTATTAAAAATAATAGCTATTAACCATTTTTCTCCATTGACTTTAGGACGTTCCGTTTCCAGTGCAGTATTAGACCGCATTTTAGATATGATAGTTATAGGAATTTTCACCATGTTAGTCCTTTGGATACACGGTAATAGAATCGACCCTGATGTTGGCAAAAGTATTATTGTTATATTTGTGTTGGCAATTATTGGTTTGGCCATGTTAATAACTTTTGCAGATTATTTATATAAAAAGATTGCAGCCTTGTCAATAAATGGTAAATTACAAAAGTTGCAGGAATTGATATTACACGGTATAGAAGGAGTGCAAACATTTCGACATACTAATAACCTAATAACTGTATTATTTATCACAGTCGTAATTTTTTTATTAGATTATTTTTGGATGTGGCAAGTAATAACAGCTTTTGGTTGGGATTTATCTTTTGAAGCTGGCTTAACAGTAGGAGTTTTTTTGCTTTTAAGTATCTCTATACCTTCAGCTCCCGGTTATGTTGGAGTTTATCAAATAGCTTGCGTTCTGGCATTAGGATTGTATAATATTGATCAAAGTCTTGCTGTAGCTTACTCAATAGTATTGCAATTAATTAGCTTCACTATTATGGGAGTTCAAGGAATATTAGTAACTATTTATTGTAGCTTTAATTTATCAAAAGAACATAAGTTATCAGCCCCAGAAACCTAAATTTGTTAAACTGTTTTGGGCATCCTTCAAAAGCGATTGACAGTTGTTTCGGGAATGGAGTGAAACGTATTTCCCGAAACTGATTGTTAAATGTGGGTTTCGGGAAATCCACTGCGTTCCATTCCCGAAACAACTGTTCACTACTTTTGCGTGAATATGAAGGGTGTCCTGTTTTGTTTATTTAAGTTAATAAATGAAAATAGTCTCAAAAGTATTAAATTTTTATCACTTTGAATATATGGAAAAATAATGAAAATTAAAAACTCAGCCGCTTGTGCTTTTTTATTAGCAAGTAGTCCAGTTTTAGCAAATACCAAGTTAGGTAGTGGTCAACCGCCACCTAGTTCAGATAAAACTGATACACCGCCAGCGAAAACTAAAGAAGTTCGTCCACCGATACCTCCAAGCAAAACTAATCAGAAGTTTAATATTGCTTCTATTAATTTGGATAAGGCTAATAAGAGTACGGTTAAAGTATGTGATAATGCAAAACTGAGAAAACAAAAACGACCCAGAGCTCGTAATGTTGTATCGTTGGCATTTAATCCTAATAAAAAACAAGTTGCTACCTTGCAATTTGATATGGAAGATATTCTAACCAGTAAAGATGAACAGGTTTTGTTAGTGTTGTATAGTCGTTGTCTGTCTAAAAAACCTAAGATTAAAACTCCTTTGTCAAGGAAAAAGTTGGCTTTAGATGTGAATGATCTTGAAATTTTAGGTACTTATAATATCGCAGCTCAGTCAGATAGCACTCAAATGACTGTTGAGGTTGATTTAGAAACAGATAAACTAGCTAAACAAGCTAAAGCTGGTAATGATACTTTCTATTTCCAAGCTGCTCTATTAAAAAAATCTGATTTTGATAAGAAGCATTATGGTGCAACTAAGTTATCTCCATTGGAAGCTGTTCATGTAACTCAAAAATCATGTCCTGAGCAGAAAGCTTTTTCTGATAATGTTCGTTCTGAAAATACATCTTGTAAGGGTTTACCTAATAAAAGTAATTAAGAACTTATTGTCATGCCTCTCGTCCTTCTTAACTTAAAAGAGGGATTGGGAGGATTGTTATTTCACAAGTTATTTTAACAATTCTTAGGACTTACGCATTGACAAAGCAATCATTTTATGAATTTGTTAAGATACAAATAGTTATAAAAATTCATATCATTTATATATAAACTATATTTATATAGCTCTATCATTCCCACGAAAGCATATCCTCATAAAAACGGAATCTCAAAAATTCCTATTTTCCAGTTCCCCAATCAAATGGATTACCCCTACAAATATTCACATAACATCTCATCGTTATACACAAGTATTTAAGTACTTGAAATGAAAATATATTATGTAGGGTGGGTAGTAACGAAGTGGAAACCCACCAAACCTTCTACATTTGTGGCTTGGGACTTATATGTGAATTAAGGGCTAAAAATTTGATAGTCCCTACAGACCAATGCAGTTCTAATTAAATCAATATTTTACAGGTATAGGGACAGTCAACAAAAATCTCCAATTAAGTTGTTTATGAGTTAAACCCATTTTCATAGCAGGGGTATAA
>JAUCGL010000170.1 GCA_030378105.1 Candidatus Halobeggiatoa sp. HSG11
TTATTATCTTTATTTCTGAGCTTTCACAATTTGGGCAGTTTTCTGATTGGTTAAGTTTTTCCATTATGCTATTTTAAACTATTAATTAACATTTTGCTAGTATTAATTTTACTTGGAGCCCAGTACCAATTTGCGTTAAATATAATATATTGATTCCTTTTTCTCTTTTATGTATAATATATTGTTTTTATTATATCATTGTTTAACGCAAACTACCAAGGAACCGGGAAATTACTACCTTATCTCAAAGCCCAATACCATCTTTCAATAATTGCTTTAAATTCTGCATAGTCAACTACAGTTCCCTCTATTGCCGACATAATTTCAATAATAGTGAATAAAAAAATTATAATAGCTCCCATTCTGCCCAAATATTCTTCCGCTCTTTGCCACAACTCGACAATAACATTTGATGGTTGATGAGCATTTAATATTTGTGATGATAAAGTAGAAATTATATGGCGTTGGTTACTATTTGCTGTATCAATTAAATTATGTTCTTGATGCAAAGCTCGCAACAAAGATGCTGGAACTATACTAGAATATTTATAAAATTCTCCTAAAATTTCAATTGGTAAAAAATATCCAAAATCATCATTTTCTGATTTAAAATCATGCTCTCCAATAACTTTAACTAAAATAAAATGTTCAAAATCAGGAGTATTTTTAATGACAATCAAATCGTCTGCTTTAATATCACAAAACATCGTTTCACAATAATCCAAAATTGGCTTATCTTCTGAATTAAAGTATATTTTATTTTTGGAATTTTTTAAATTATTATGCCTCCAAATTAATTTATTATGATATTTTAATTGTTCTGTTAAATAATCTTGCTCTGGTTCCTCAATGCTCCAAAACCAACATTGTGGTTTTTGCTCCCAAAACCAATTTGAAGTTTTTTTAAACATAATATTACCAAAAAGTTACCAATATCTAAGAATATTCACAAACTTCTCAAAATCCACCACCGCACCTTCTATCGCAGATGCAACCTCAAAAAAAGCAATTATTAACAAAAATATAGCTCCTATAATACCTAAATGTTCCACTTCCCATTTCCATAACTGAACAATAAAATTAGCCGATTTTTTAGTAATTTTAGGATTTTTTTTCACCTGTGAAGCTAAGTATTTAACATTTTGGCATTGATAATTGCGAGTCATATGAATTGGATGTAATTCTCTATTCAAAGTCCGTAAAAATGATGAAGGGACAATTTTGGAATATTTATAAAATTCTCCTACTATTTCAATTGGCAAAAAATGATTTAAATTGTTCTTATTTGAAGTAAGCTTAAATTTGTATTCACCAACAACTTTAACTATAGTAAAATAATCATAATTAGGTATATTTTTTATAACAATTAAATCATCTTTTTTTATGCCAATTATCATGAATTTACAACTATCCCACGTATACCATTCTTCTTTTATTAAATTTTCTCGTTTTTTTGCTTTAAGGTAATGTAAGTTGATTTTTTTATTATAACCACATTCTTGCCCAAGTAATTGTTCAACTTTCAACTGTTTTATTAAATAATTTTTATTGACAGTGCTAACATTCCAAATCCAACATTGCGATTTCATTATTTTTTCCAATTTCAAAATGATTATTATATCAACTAGTTTTAAATAAATATTTATAAAATTCAAACTGTTGATAACAAAAAAATTGTGATTTAATTTTGCTAAATTTGATAATATAGACTATAATTTCAATGTAGATAACATTATGGTGTATTTCTTGCTGTTTATCTATAGGCAAAAGATATTTTAATTATTTTTTTAAGTATGCATGATAATCAGGAGTGTGTTATGAACATGCTAAAAACATTTTTGGGTAGTTGTATTATTGCTTTTAGTAGTATGAATACAGTAGTTGCTGATAATATTTCTACTACTGATAATAAAGAAACTAAGTTATATTATCCACTTATACCAGATGCACCATTGCGTAGAAGAGAAGCTGGTTTTGTCAATGGGGAAGATGGAAGTGTATCTCGTGGAGTTCGTGGAGTCAGGGGCGTTCGTGGAGTTAGAGGCGTTCGTGGAGTCAGAGGCGTTCGTGGAGTTCGAGGCGTTCGTGGAGTCAGAGGCGTTCGTGGAGTCAGAGGCGTTCGTGGAGTTCGAGGCGTTCGTGGAGTTCGAGGCGTTCGTGGAGTTCGAGGCGTTCGTGGAGTTCGAGGCGAAACAGCAGTACAAGAAGTAGTACAACAACCTCTACCATTTCCAAAGCTTATAGCACCACTTGCACCACAACATACTGGTTTAACCACTACCTCACAACCAAATTTATATTGGTATATGTCTGATGCTTGGGATGGAGTAATTGAATTTTCTTTGAATGAAATTGGTGCCACTGAACCAACATTAGAATTATTTATTGGGCTACCTGCTGAAGGTGGGGTACATGAAGCTGGTATGCATAAATTAACTTTGTCTGATTATGATATACATCTTAAGCCTGATGCTGAATATGAATGGTTTGTTGTTATTGTCCCCGATCCAACTCAACGTTCCGGAGATTTGTTAAGTAGTGGTACTATTAAATATATGCCAGCATCAGAAAGTTTAACTGCAAATTTACAACAAGTATCTCAGGAACAACAGTATAAAATTTATGCACGAGCTGGAATGTGGTATGACGCTATAGAAAGTATTTGTAGTCAAATTGAAGCTCAACCTAATAATACAGAATGGCGTACAATACGTGCTACTTTAAATCAAGAAGTAGAAATGTCTAAAGTAGCTGATTATGATAGAGTTCAATTAATTTCTAACTAAATATTTTAAATATCCCTCCATTTTTTTATAAATTTATGACTTGGAGGGTATTGTAATTTAAAACTATAGCCTTGATAATCTGTATACGATAGGTTATATTGATAACAGTTAATTTTCTTTTCATCTAGGAGGAAAAATTTGGATGAATACACCACGTAGGGAATTTTTAAAAAACGTTTTAGCTACTGGCGGTGCGTTAGTTTTTGGAACAACCGTATTACCATCAATGGCAGCTTGGCCTGATGTAGCTTTTCAAGCCAAAACTACTGATGAAGCTTTAATGGCTTTATTTGAAGGTAAGGATACTCAAGATAGTGACAAAATTACTCTTGACATACCTGATACTGCCGAAAATGGTGCAGTAGTACCAGTTGAAATATCAACTTCTTTAGAACAGGTAGAATCAATTACAATCATTGTTGAAAACAATCCAATACCATTGGTAAGTCAATTTAACTTAACTGAACATGCAGTTCCTTGGTTAAAAACTCGTATTAAAATGGCTAAAAAATCCGATGTTATAGCGGTAGTTAAAACTCAAGACGGTGGTTTGTATAGTACCCGTAAATCAGTCACAGTTGCAAAAGGCGGTTGTGCCGGTTAATTAAAAAGGAGGATTTTATGGCATCTGGAACAATACGTGTTAAAGCTAAAGAAAAAAATGGTATAACTGAGGTTAAAGCTTTGATTAAGCATCCCATGGAAAATGGGACACGCAAAGATTTAGAAACTGGTGCATTGATACCGGCACATTTCATTAAAGAAGTAGAATGTACCCATGGAGACAAAGTGGTTATGTCTGCTATTTGGAGTGTTGCTGTTTCTAAAAACCCTTATTGGTCTTTTAAAATCAAAGGAGCAGCTAAAGGAGATACCTTAAAGGTTGCTTGGAAAGACAATAACGGTGACACTGATTCTAAAGAAGCTAAAGTTAAGTAATAATTTTTAATTATGAATTCTTAATGCTTGATTAAACCCTAGGAGTATAAGACTGTTTGCTTTTGGTTTTAATTAAGAATTAAGAATTATAGCATTAAGAATTAAATGAACCTCGTTAGATTTTGAAAATCGGCGAGGTTTTTTAATGTGAGTAAGTTTATGAATAAGATAATTATTTTTATATGTATATTAACTATAACCGGTTGTGCTGGTATGTTACCTTCTATGAAGAAAACAACTAAGTCACCTTGGAAAACTTTTGAAGACGCAAAACGTTCTTTTGATAAAATAGAAGCAAATAAAACTACTAGTGAAGATTTAAAAAAACTCGGCTTCGACCCATTTGAAACACCAAATGTTAAATTAGTGACTTATTTAGAACTAATAGAAAGATTTATGCCAAATCAATCTATCCGTATTGAAGACCTTGATGTAGGGGTACAACAATGTTTAAAAGCAAGAGAACTTTGTCAAGGCTATGAAGTTACTCCAAAAATTCTTAATGCTAAACGTTATGGTAGTGTGTTTCTGGACTTGTTTAATTTTAGGAGAAAAAAAATTACTAGAGGTTGGATATTCAATGCTCTCATTGTATTAAAAGAAGATTTGGTTGTACATAAAGTATGGGGTGGCGAACCAAATGTATCTGAAATTGAAGATAAAAGAAATCCACTTGGTCCATTACAAGATATTAACAAAGTTTTACCACCAATTAAATTAATGTAAAAACGGAGTTCAAGGTTTATCCTGAAAATATTTATGAATTTAAATTTCCTTGATTTTGAACAACCTATTGCAGAATTAGAAGCTAAAATTGATGAATTACGTTATGTTGATGGTGATAATGAAATCAATATTAGTGATGAAATTTCTCGTTTGCAAAATAAATGTGAAGAGTTGACTCAAAAAATCTTTTCCAATTTATCGGCTTGGCAAATTTCACAACTATCACGTCATCCTTTACGACCATATTTGCTTGATTATATTGATTTTATCTTTACTGATTTTGAAGAGTTACATGGTGACCGAGCTTTTGCCGATGATTTAGCTATGGTAGGTGGTATAGCACGGTTAAAAGGTAAACCAGTTATGGTGATTGGTCATCAAAAAGGTAGAGATACCAAAGATAAAATTCAACGTAATTTCGGTATGCCACGTCCAGAAGGTTATCGCAAGGCATTGCGTTTAATGGAAATGGCAGAACGTTTTAAAATTCCAATTCTAACTTTTATTGATACTCCAGGAGCTTATCCGGGTGTTGATGCTGAAGAACGTGGCCAAAGTGAAGCTATTGCTCGTAATTTATATGTTATGGCCGGTTTGAAAACTCCAATTGTTTGTACTATCATTGGTGAAGGTGGTTCTGGTGGAGCTTTAGGAATAGGGGTTGGTGATAGGATTTGTATGTTGGAATACAGCACCTATTCGGTTATTTCACCAGAGGGTTGTGCTTCAATTTTATGGAAAAAAGCTGAAAAAGCTTCGGATGCTGCGGCAGCTATGAAAATGACTTCAAAACATTTAAAGGAGTTAAACCTAATAGATATAATAGTTCCTGAACCTTTGGGTGGAGCTCATCAAAATGTTAAAGATACAGCAGATACCCTAAGTTCCGTACTGTATGAAAATTTAGAACAACTTAAACAACAACCAATTGATAAATTAGTTCAAGCTCGTTATCAAAAGTTTATGGGATTTGGAAAATTTGATGAAGTTAGTTAAGAGTTTTGTGAAATAATTGGAGTCCTGTGTAAAGTTAGGTAGGGGGTGGTGAAGCAGAGCGTAACCGACCATTTTTATTATCAAATTTATTGAACGGTCGGTTTCACGTTGTTGCACCGACCCTACCTGACTAGGTTGCTCGCCATATATGACTTAACATTTTGTTGATAAATTAAATTTTTACTTGACTTATAAATTAAGTGGGATTAATATGTTGTTTTAAAGGTGTATTAAATTATATGTATTCATTGAGTATGCCTTATTTTTTAGTGATTATCCTGATGAAACGTTTTGCCCCCTTACTTACGCTTCTCCAAGTCGCTTCAGTCGGGCTCAGGATAACTAGTCGTTGAAGCGGACACTTTACGTCCCTGTTTAGTGCTGCTTAACATAATACGTTAGCAATTAAGGAAATATAGTAATGAAAGCAATTCAAATTTTTATTACATTAGGCATATCTATATTTGTAGGTATTACTAGTGCTGCCAGTCGGGATTTGGTTTTTCCATTTGAGCAGGGAGAAACGTGGTATGTTTGTCAGGGTTACAACACAAATCAGATAACTCATCATAACGATTACAGAACGATACAACTGAAATATTCGTTCGATTTGACAACAGAACCAAATTCTACGCCACCATGGTCAACATATGGTTGCAATGGCGATAGGAAACATGCTAAGAGAAAATCCGTTTTGTCTCCAGGCACAGGAACAGTAGCTAAAGAAAAATATGCTGCTGCATCTGATATGATGTGCATTAATTTGAACAATGGCGGCAGTATTATGCTTGGACATTTTGATGTAGATAAATCCAAGTTTTATACTGGACAAACAGTGACTGTGAATCAAGAGGTAGGCAAGCTAGCAACGTCTAATGTTAAAGGTAATAACGCCTACTACAGCCACATACATATGAGTTTGTACAAATATAATAACTGTAAGAAAAATATTCCATTTGGTGATAGGTTTGAAAGTGGAGACTTCTATAATGATAGAAGCAGATATCAGTGGCGTAAAACAGCTTTAGAAAAAACAGGCTTAGAAATAAAAGATTTTTGGTGGAACGAGCCTAGTAATTTGTCTCCTAATTTATCCAACGCATTGGACTCACAATTTAAAATTGTGAATACTTCTTCAAGTAGAACGCTTTATATTGATAAGGTAGTTTTATCAATTTACAGAGAAAACAATACACAATATGATGATTTAAAGATTGAGAAGAATGTTGTGATATATCCAAATAGAACTTGGCCATCAACAAGTGAGGGTTTTAGAGCCATTGTTGATGCTCCAGACGAGCCAGGAAACTATAAACTTGTTGCTATCACTTATAAAGATGGCAAATGGACACACCATCAGGACATTCCATTTACCGTAACTATAAATTACGGTAAGGCACGTGACGTTCTAAATAGATGTTCAGATTACTTTAGTCCATATATAGGAAATAAAGTCGGAACAGCCTATTCTGAAAATGGTTATTATGTCCAACATGTAACTGGTACATTTAAATATGACATAACTAAATTAAGAATCAAAAATGATAAGCCAGATGAGCTGCTTGAGTTCTATTGGTACAACGTTTGGCATTCTTTAGAGTTACCTGATTGGAACTATTGTAAATTCTAACAATTGGAGGTAAAATTACTTCTAACTTGGTCTTGGAGCCAACGCAAAAAGCCGCACAGCTCAATAACGTTGTTATTCTGTTCAATACAAGATTGAAATTGTCAATAAGTTAACTCGAAGCCGTATAAAATTACGATTTGGTAGGGTGCATAAGCGGTAGTGCCATGCACCTTATCTCTTATGTTTATCTTGAAGTCGGACTTTCAACCGCTCAAGAATAGTATTTAGTTAAGTTGGCTTGTATACATTGCTTTACTTGCTAACCATATCTTTGAAACCAACCTGTTAGTGGCAACTCGAACATAATATTAATCAAGAAACAGAACAGATGAAATATGGCAGTAAAAAATATACAAAAACAACTGGAAAAAGCTCTTCTTAATGCTGATGAGATGCATTACAGTTTATACGAATATGAACTTGAAGAACTCTTAGAGCATTTTAAATCATCTCTTAAAAAAGACAAAGATGAATTTGTTTTTGCAGTAACAGAAAACAATAACCATGTAGCAATGGTTTTAATCGAATGTTCAGGACAAATATATATTAATGAATCCGCCAGAGATAAACTGAAGGAGTTCTGGAAAAAAGCTTATTCAAAAAATATACAAAAATTAATACCAATGTTTGCGAAACAACTGAATAATAACCAAATACCAATTAATGGTGTAAAAACTGCTAAAAAAACTATGGAATGAAACTTAAATAATTTTATCTGAAATCCGACCTTCGGCGGCTCAAGGATGACATTATAAGGAAAAGTATGAATACCAATATTAATGTTTTTGAAGTTTTCCCGTGGAATGAAAATTTCGAGACAGGCAATTTGAAAATTGATGAACAGCATAAAGTATTGGTAGGTCTACTCAACAAGCTATCATGTACACTGGTTAATCAAACTGATCTCGAATTAAATGATGCACTGAATGAACTGGCCAATTATGCCAAAATGCACTTTGCTGATGAGCAAATTATCTGGGAAGAGAGCTTCTGTGATGATCCTTGGCTTTTTGAACATATAAAAGCACATGAATCATTTCTTCCGGCAGTTATGAAAATTAAGGAACAAGCTGCTGATAATTCTCTGCCGGATATTATTGGAAAAATGGTTCACTTTCTAGTTCAGTGGTTAATGTCTCATATTATACATTCAGATAAACGTATGGTATTGGCGATTAGCATTTTAGAGTCTAGCTTGTCAATTGAAGAAGCTAAACATTTAGCTAATGAAAAAATGAGTGGCTCAGAGAAAACGCTCATTGATGCCATACTCAATATGTATGGTGGAATGTCTTCCAGAACAATTGCCTTGATGAGAGAAGTTAGTGCAAGGAAAGAGGCCGAAAGGAAGCTAAGTGAAGCCAATAAAAAGCTGGAAGAAATGTCTATTATTGACCCATTAACAGGCGTGTTCAACAGAAGACATATGAACACTATATTTGCTGAAAAGCTAGGGAAGGCAGTACGTGATAAGACACCATTAAATCTCTTTTTGATAGATATTGATTTCTTTAAAAAAATTAATGATTATTATGGTCACTTAGAAGGCGATAAAGCTCTGAAGAAAGTGAGCAGTTGCCTACAGAAACATTGCCGCCGTCCTGATGATATTGTATTTCGTATTGGTGGAGAAGAATTTGTAATTCTAACCACCAACGAGACAGAGAAAGATGCCTATCAGTTTGCAGAATCACTCCGAATGGCCGTTGAGGAACTACAGATACCTAATCATCAAAGTGAAGCTGGTGAATATATGACGATTTCGATAGGTGTTAATCATAAAATACCCGACACTGAGAATGGTCAGGATGAATTTACCAGAATTGCCGACAAAAGACTTTATCAGGCTAAGAAATTAGGTAGAAACCAAGTTGTAATTACTGACTAACTCGTAAAGTTTATAAGCAAATATAAATGAAAAAGAGCGGATGGTTAGAAAGATAGGTATAAAATGAATCAAATCAATATTCAGTATTATAAAACTAAAATTGGAGAACTGATATTGGGTTCTTTTGATGGCAGTCTTTGCTTACTTGATTTCAGATACAGAAAAATGAGAAAAACTGTTGATAAAAGGATTAAAAATGGATTAAATGCTGAGTTTATAGAACAAAATGATGAAACTTTAGAAAAAACCAGAAAACAACTTGAAGAGTATCTTAATAAAAATAGAAGAGAGTTTGACCTTCCTTTGTTAATGGTAGGGACTGATTTTCAAAAAAAGGTTTGGTGTGCTTTAATGAAAGTACCTTATGGTGTTACATCAACATACTTGAAACTAGCAAAAGATATCAATAAAGAAAAAGCGGTTCGAGCAGTTGCTAATGCAAATGGAGCTAACTCTATAGGTTTTATTATCCCATGCCATCGCATAATTGGAAGTAATGGGAAACTTGTTGGATATGGTGGTGGATTACCTGTGAAGAAACATTTATTAAATTTAGAACGAACCAATTTATAATGAAATATGAAATAGCAAAAATATTAAGAGAAGAAGAATTTAAAAGAGCAGTAGGTGTAAGTAAAAAGATGTTTGATAAAATGGTAAAAATAATCAAGGAAAATTTACGTACATTTGGTCGTCCCCCCGCTCTTAGTCGTGAAGACCAATTATTGATGACATTAATGTATCTACGTGAATATCGTACAGAATTTCATATAGGTCTTAACGTATGGGGTAAGTGAATCAACAGTCTGTCGTACTATAAGAAAGATAGAAGATGTATTGATGTATTCAGGAGAATTTTATCTACCTGGTAAAAAAGCTTTACAATCAAATGATGACTTAACGGTAATTATTGAC
>JAUCGL010000267.1 GCA_030378105.1 Candidatus Halobeggiatoa sp. HSG11
CACCTTCGGCATCGTCACCTTCAGCATCGTCACCTTCGGCATCGTCACCTTCGGCATCGTCACCTTCGGCATCGTCACCTTCAGCATCGTCACCTTCAGCATCGTCACCTTCGGCATCATCACCTTCAGCATCGTCACCTTCAGCATCATCACCTTCAGCATCGTCACCTTCGGCATCGTCACCTTCGGCATCGTCACCTTCAGCATCGTCACCTTCAGCATCGTCACCTTCGGCATCATCACCTTCAGCATCGTCACCTTCAGCATCGTCACCTTCGGCATCGTCACCTTCGGCATCATCACCTTCAGCATCGTCACCTTCAGCATCGTCACCTTCGGCATCATCACCTTCAGCATCGTCACCTTCAGCATCGTCACCTTCAGCATCGTCACCTTCGGCATCGTCACCTTCGGCATCATCACCTTCAGCATCGTCACCTTCGGCATCGTCACCTTCAGCATCGTCACCTTCGGCATCGTCACCTTCGGCATCATCACCTTCAGCATCGTCATCAGCAATAGCATCATCAGCGTCAGCTTCACCAGTTACGTCTTCAACACCATATTCCTGACCATTCATTTCGATAACTGGAGTGCCATCTTCACCTTCATGAAGATCACTGGCTTCATCAGTACCATCTTCATCAGTCTCGTACCCTTTTGGTGTTACTTTATATACAGCATCACCAACTACAACTAAAGCTGTACCATCAGCTCTATATATAGGGTCTATAGTTAAATTAAACCTGTTGAAAATAGCAGTCATGAATAAAGCTCTTGGTGGCATTGCTGGATAGAGCATTTGCATACTTCCATCTGCATATACCATCATACCGGTATTGCCAAACATATTCATACCAACTGACATACCAACTGGAGCAACTCCTATGAATGGACTTGGTATTGCTGCTACATATCCAAATCGTTTGGATTGGAAACGTAAACCATGTTTGCCTTTCTTTACTTTAGTTATATGCTTGAGGGTTTTAAGTGCTGGACGAAGAGTTGTTTGAATACCATAACTTGATGTAAGTACATAGTAGCCATTAACTATATCCATACCCGGAGTAGCATCTGCTGGAGCTTCTTCTTCTTCAACAGTAACTGCAGCTTCAACACCATCAGCGGTTATTTCTAAAGTACCATCTTCAGTTGATTCAACTTCTACATTATCAACACCAGCATCAGTGATAACTTCATTAACTTGCTCTTCTACCGGTGGTGGTTCTTCAACAACAGGTGGTTCTTCACAATTAGCTGCTGCTTCATTACCATCAGCTGCATCATTATCATCATCAGTTGGTTCGTCACCATTAGATTCTGCTTTACAATCATTATCATCTTCAGATTTAACATCTTCTTCGGAAGTGTCATCATCATCTTCAGGTGTTGGTGGTGGTGGAAGAACAACAGGATCATCGGTTACATTAAGCTCATCTTGAATTTCCTGAGTAAGACCAGCTTTACCTCTAATCAATTTTAATGCTTTCTCAGTAGGTAAGTCACTGTATTCTCCTGCTGGAATTGCATTTAATTGTCCAACACTAAAAGAACCAAAAGCATCATCTGTCATTACCATGAAATGCTCGCCTGTTATAGCTGACATTGCATTCATAGACAAATATTGAACTTGCATAGGAGTGAAACTAGCTACTGTCATTACTGGCATATAACTGATTTGTATATTAGTAAAGCCAGCACATGCCATTGGCTGTACATTCATTAACATATGAGAACTGAAACCTCCCATAGCTCCAGCAGCAAAACCACCGATTTGTTTCATGCTAAGACGTCTGATAGTTCTATGACTTAATCTACCAACATATTCTGCATTAAAGCTACCAAGGATGTCTGGAGTAACTTCACTAACAGCTGTATCATCTAAATCAAGCTTGCCATCAGCATCAGTATTCCAACCGGCAGGTTGATATTGAGCATTGCCAGTATTCAAGAACATAATAACAGGTGGAGTATGTACTGTCATCTCTGCCATGTAACTTGCATAGTCTTCAGCACTTTCATCTTCACCTTGTTCATGATCAAGATAGGAGAAGAATGATGTGTGTTTTACAAAACGAATCAAGTGAATTTTTGGTGGTCTCAGTTTAACTCTGAAACTACCATCATCGTTTTCTATGACTTTAACTTTCCAACCTCTAGGCAATCTTTTCTTATAGAACTTCTTAATCATTGTCTTGGAGAATTTAATATCAACCATTTGAATGTTAAGACGTAGGAAACTACTTACTATTAGTTCTTCATCAACTTGACCTTCATCCATATCTTCAAAGGATGGACTTGCATCTAAGTATTCTTCAGGAAGGTCCATAAATACATTAGAATCAAGAGCAGCATTTTGTTCTGCTGTCATGTTTGCCACAATAGATACATCAAACATACTTATTTGTGTGGCAGTCAAGGTCTCTATTATGGTAATTGGCAACGCTTGAACAGCTTCTACAGATAGGCTAAAACTCCAACCCCATGATGCTCCACTACTTGAGCCAGACTTGGAATCATGATCTTTCTTGCCAGACTTGGAATCGTGATCGTGACTGTGATGATCTTTTTTGCCAGACTTGGAATCATGATCTTTCTTACCTGACTTGGAATCATCATCGTCAGATCTAGAATCATCATCATCAGCACCGTAGTAAGCAATGTTCCAACCTGATGGCATAATAGCTTCAATAACAGCCATATCAACCATGCTCAAATCAGCATTAAGAAGAATTTGCAATATGAGTTCATAATCAAATGCACTGATATCTTCTACAGTAACTAAAGCCCATGTATTTGCAGATAAGATAATCATGTCTTCTAAAGCTAATTCTGAGAAACCAACTTCTAATTCTATGCTGGTTGGTTCACCAAGATCATCTATCATTGAAACAGAGTCGTCATCAGCGTCGTCACCTTCGGCATCGTCACCTTCAGCGTCGTCACCTTCGGCATCGTCACCTTCAGCGTCGTCACCTTCGGCATCGTCACCTTCAGCGTCGTCACCTTCGGCATCGTCACCTTCGGCATCGTCACCTTCGGCATCGTCACCTTCAGCATCGTCACCTTCGGCATCGTCACCTTCAGCATCGTCACCTTCGGCATCGTCACCTTCGGCATCGTCACCTTCGGCATCGTCACCTTCGGCATCGTCACCTTCGGCATCGTCACCTTCAGCATCGTCACCTTCGGCATCGTCACCTTCGGCATCGTCACCTTCGGCATCGTCACCTTCGGCATCGTCACCTTCGGCATCGTCACCTTCGACATCATCAGCATTAGCTGAATTCAAAAGTTCTACTTGAGATGGAGTTAATATTCCAGCATCTTTTTCAATAAGGAAATCTACAAAATCAGGATCACCAAGATAACCTGAGTTGGTTAATTCTTCATCAGTTAGTTCTGCAATTTGATTAAGCAATAATTCAATTTCTGGATCGGATAAGTCCGCTCTTTCAACAACACTGTCGTCTGCATTATTAACAATGCTTACAGCACCATCATCTTCTCCTACATCTATTCTAAGATCAGCAGATTCTTCTTCTGTATTAGTATCGCCTGTATCACCAGTATCGCCTTGAGTAGTAGTATCTACATCTTCCGCAAATACAGGAACAGTAGTTACCATTCCGCCTATTGAGAGTGATAAGAGAGCAGCTTGTACGGCTACCGCTAATTGAGTTTTTTTCATGAGTTAATGCTCCGTATATTTAAAAGATTTGTAGTCATTAAAGTTTTTAATTAAAATTATTAACCCTACCCATTATAAATCATCACATGATAAAATGGGTTCCAAAATTTAGAAAATCATATTACAATTGTGATTTATTGATTATAAGTATAGACAATCAATTTACAGTTTGTCTATAAGAAAAATCCTTAATTTTAAAAAAACTTATTAAAAATAAATAATATTAAGTTAAAATAGTACCCTTAATAAAGGTATTATATTTCGTTTCATAACATAAAGTATTATAAGTAATACTTCAACAATTATTATTAATATGCACCAATTAACCACTATTATACTAGCTTTTTTTGATATTTGTCGTTTACGTTCTGGACCACAAGATTTACCAACTTCAAAAATTTTCCTTGTTATAACTTTAATATTCTATACAATTATTGGTTTTATATTGCCATTAATACAAATATCACTAACAACAGCCATATTATCAGCCATTGTAGACACAGCTTTACTTGTTATATTGGTAGGTAGCTTATTATATTTTGCATCCCATTCTGCAAGAATTATCCAGACCTTAACTGCATTAGCTGGTACCAACGCATTATTTGGAATACCAGTTATTTCATTATTTTTAGTTAATAGAAATAATTTTACTAATGAAGAATTTGTACAGAATATAAGTAATATAGATTTTATGCTATTACTATTATTTTATGCTGTCATAATGTGGAATTTTATTGTTTACTCTCATATCCTACGTAACTCGCTAGAAATACCAATGGTTGCTAGTTTAACCCTTACGATACTTATATCATTATTAACTTTTACTATTCAAAATCAAATCGTACCAGTGATAAAATAATGCATATACATATTTTGGGTATTTGTGGCACTTTTATGGCGGGTATTGCAATATTAGCCAAACAACAAGGCCATGTTGTTACAGGTACAGATAGTGCTGTTTATCCTCCTATGAGTACTCAGTTAAAAAACTTGGGAATTGATTGTTATAACGGCTATTCAGATGCAAATTTAACGCCAGATATAGACTACGTTATTATAGGAAATGCTTTATCTCGTGGTAATCAAGAAGTAGAAGCTGTATTGAATAAAAATTTACCTTATATATCAGGCCCTCAATGGTTGGCTGAACAAATTTTATCTAAATATTGGGTATTAGCCGTAGCCGGGACTCATGGAAAAACAACTACTTCTAGTATGCTGGTTTGGATTTTGGAAGAGGCTGGTCTTAATCCAGGATTTTTAATTGGTGGAGTTCCAGAAAACTTTGGAGTATCAGCCAGATTAGGAACTGGCAAATTTTTTGTGGTAGAAGCTGATGAATATGATAGTGCTTACTTTGATAAACGTTCTAAATTTATCCATTACCATCCTAAAACATTGGTACTTAATAACTTAGAATATGATCATGCTGATATCTTTCCTGATTTAGAGGCAATTCAACGCCAATTTCATTATTTGGTGCGAACCGTACCAAGCAACGGATTGATTATTCATAACAAACAAGATACGGCTATTGACAATGTTTTGGAACAAGGTTGCTGGACCCCACTCAAATCATTTGTTGGGGGTGATTGGACGGCTAAATCATTGTCTGCGGATAATAGCAATTTTGAAGTACATAACCAACAACAATCAGGAAAAATACAATGGAATTTAATTGGTCAACACAATGTTGATAACGCTTTGGCAGCAATTGCCAGTGCTAATCATATTGGAATAGACGTTGAGCAAGCTTGTGTCGCATTAAGTAAGTTTAAAAATGTTAAACGAAGGTTAGAATTGCGTGGAATTGTAAATGGCATCAGTGTTTATGATGATTTCGCTCATCATCCAACGGCTATAGAAGCTACTTTGAATGCGTTACGACAAAAAGTTAGTCAACAAAAAATTATTGCAGTTGTTGAGTTTCGTTCTAATACAATGCGTATGGGTATTCATAATAATCAAATAGTCACCGCTTTGGATATTGCTGATGAAATTATTCTGTATAAACAATCTTTTGAAACTTTACCCAATGCTAAAGTATTTAATACAGTTGAACTTATAATAGAACATTTAGTATCAACTACTAAAAATGGTGAACATATTGTGATTATGAGTAATGGTGGATTTGAAAATATTCATGACCGGTTGTTGGTTGAGTTGAGGAAACAACTTGTTTAAGTTAATGGTGTGCCAAGCAAAGCTTGGCATTAAGCGGAAAATATCATTTCTCGTAACTACTAATATTCACAATGTATTTAATTAATTATTTTAAACTTGTGAAAAATGTTCAAAACCGAAGTCCAATTTTTAATCCATATTGCGGAACTTCACCAAGAGAAACTTCTGCATTAATAATCATCAAAGGAAATGGAGAAACTTGCATTCCAACTAATGCACGGTAACCAGTTACATTAACATCATCTAATTCAACAATGTCTGTATTTTCACTACCATTAACTCTAAAAATAGAAGCCCCTGCATAAGGAGTAAACATTAAAAATCCTTTACTAACTAATATATCCAAAGCTTGAGTATCAATACTTACATCATCAACTCCACTCAAGTTGGTATAACTAGCTCTTACACTCAGAGCTGGAGTCAAAGTAGAGCCTTCCAAAATAGCATATTTAGCTTCAAGCCCCCATAGTTTAATATTAGTACTTGGCACAGAAACGTACATTGCTCCAACATCAATATTAAATGGCAGTCCTTTTTGGACATGTAGTCTTGGAACCGGCAAATAAGCGACTGGATCATTATCAGAGACTAAATTTATCCAAAATTCTTGTTCATCACTTATATCAGTAACAACAGTTTCTAAAGCAACATCAAATCCTAACATACCCAATGGTTCCGCTGGAGCCATTGGATTAAATAATAATGCCGTGCCAAATTCTTTGGTAAATTCTTCAAATTGATTCTGGGAAATAGCATCGGTAAATTCAATATCATTAGCTTGGGTAACGTAAGACATTGCTAAGAGCAGTACTAATATTAATTTTTTTATCATAATAACTTCTTAAATTGTTTAGAAAATAGATTAGCTAAGTTGATAATAGGAACAACCATATCCTTATATGAAAAACAACATAAAGTCAAAGGTTTCCAATGTTTTTGTTGGACTGGTAAATCACATTCCTGTTCATCGTTAACATAGATATTTTGTGGCATAGTTGCTAAATGTAAACAGGCATATTGAACCGGTTGAGAAGGTTCATTTTGATAAACAGTTATTCCAACAATTGATTCAGAATTTTGTTTTATCTTTTGTCCTTCCATAAGCTGAGACATATCAACTACTGGTAAAATTTGATTTTGAAACATTAAAACTTCATTACAGTATGGCAAAGTTCCCGGAACATTAAATAATTTATGTGATATAAGTACTTGCCACATTTCATGGTGTCCTACCGCAGCTTGTAAACCAGAACCAAAATCTAATAACCAAGCTCGACTTGTATTTATAACTTCTTCAGTCATTTTTAGTCCAAATTTGATATTTAATAAAAAGAGTTTACTTAAAATATTTAAATAAAATGGTCTTTGTAATATCTATCATATATTATAATAAATATTAAGTTTTATTTGTATTTTAAACTAGTCAAATTTTTTGAATATATTCCTAACCAAGATACTTGGAAATAATTTGATAGCTCAAGTATTATACTCAAATATTTTTAAATATGCACTAAATGTTTTCCAAATTATGAAATATCGCGGAGCATTTATTCCAGTTCAAAACATCAAATACTTAAGGTAATAGTGAAATTAAATGTACTACCCTTTCCTAATTCAGAATTAACCCATATATAACCCCCCATCATGTCAATTAGATATTTACAAATAGCTAATCCACTTCCGGCACCACCAAATTCACGAGTATAACTATTGTCAGCTTGATTAAATGTATCAAATAAATAAGGCATTGTATCAGTTGAAATACCAATCCCAGTGTCCTGAATGGAAAAACGTAATGTTACTTGCCCAAGTTTTATTTTACTCATTTTAGTATAGATAGTAATTTCACCTCCTTTAGAAAACTTAATAGCGTTATTAACCAAATTAATTAACACTTGTCTTATTCTTAATGGGTCACCAACAAGATTACGAGGTATATTATCATCAGTTGCTAATTTCAATTTTATTCCTTTTTTCTCAGCATCTTTATTAAATAACTCAAAGATATTATCTAATAGCTGTTCTAATTGAAAATCTATTGATTTAATATATATTTTTTTGGTTTCAATTGCAGAAATGTCCAAAATATCATTAATAATACTAAGTAATTTTTTAGACGAATTAACAACAGAGCGTAAATAATATTCCTGTTCTTCTGTTAATTCAGTGTCTTCCAACAATAATTCAGTATAACCCATAATAGCAATCATAGGAGTGCGAAGTTCATGCGTCATATTAGCCAAAAATTGACTTTTGGCTTTATTGGCTGTTTCAGCTTTTTCTAACGCAACTGATAAATGTTTTTCACTTTTAAGCAATGCTTCTTCATTAGCTTTACGTTTAGTTATATCCAAAGAATATTCAATCATCTTTATAACATTGTTTTGATTATCAAAAATAGGAAAGCCATGTATTTCAATATTTCTAGTATTACCATTTTTATCGTTGTGAATATGCTCTAAAATAACAGGTTTTTTAGTCTTTTTAACCTCCATTAAAGGACAAGGAGTTCTTTTATCGTCACAAGGAGTATCTTTATAATGAGTCAATTTATGACAAGTAATATGTGTTTTGGGATCAAACTTGTGCATAAATAAATTAGCCAGCTCAACTTGATAATTATTAGCATTGATAACATAGAAAGGATGATTGAGTGAATCTATAACATTTTGTAAAAACTCTTGTTCTTTTTTACGTGCAGCCACTTCATTTTTAAGTATTTCTTGTTGTGCCACTATTTCATTGGCCATATTGTTAAAAGCTTTACTTAGGGTTCCAAATTCCCCATCAAATTCAATTGCTCTATGAGTATGATCCTTATAAGCAAATGTCTGTATACTATCAGCAAGCTTAGTTAATGGTTGCGTTACATTGCGTCGAATTAATATTAATATTAATATAAAAATTGTAATAAATCCAAGTAATTGAATAACTATATCTTGCTTAAATGAATACCAAACCCTCTTATTTATAGTATTGGTTGGTAATTTTATGCTCAAAATCCCACGTAATTCACCAATTTTATAATCCCAAGCATTGTCATATAAGTTCCGAATTGTTTCTGGAGCGTCTTCACGCTTACTGTGGCATTTAAGACAAATCTGTTTTATCCAAATGGGGCGAGCATAAAGATAATAATGTTCACCTGCATCAGTGAATGGTTTAAATAACAGTTCTTTATTTGGATTAGCTCGGAAATAATCCATTGCTTCTAGTTCAATTTTATCAGCCATATTAGCAGGATTGCGTGGTTTATCGGAAACATTGTTAAAACTAAAACCAGAACCATCCCAATCAGGATAATTTTCTGAAATTCTACCTATGGCATAAGCTGGTAAAAAATTAATTGTTACATCATTCAATGGCACATTTTTTTCTAAAAAAACTTTTTGTTGTACATGTCGATAAGCCATTAATAAACTTCTTACTTTTTCAGCTTGCTCTTGTAAATTATTTTGAATTTCTTGTTTAACATTTCGATAATGTACCAGTTCAACTCCCATAAAAATAAAAAATAAACTCATTCCAATAACAAGTAATAATTTAGTTTGAATATGCATAATTTTTAAGATAATATTGAAAATATAAATAGTTAAATAACTGAATAGGATTTACGCATTGACAATGCGTATTATAATATGAATCAGTCAATTAAAGCAAAAAAAATTAAATGAGAGAAATAAGTCGTCCATCAACAGCAAACTGCACCTTATCCATGTATCTACTGTAATCTATTAAGTGAACCAAAATATATAAATTGCAGTTGCGTTGAGAGAATTAATGAACATATCACATGACAGCACTAACCGTTTTTTAAACAGATAGGACTTAACGCATTGACAAAAGTTAAAAAATATTAATTTTTTTATAAATTAGGACTTACGCATTGACAAACATAATAAAGTGTGAATTGCATTAAAATCATATATTTATTACAATATAAACTAATTAATTGTCATTCCCACGAAAGTGGGAATCTAGCGATCTCAAAGATTCCT
>JAUCGL010000171.1 GCA_030378105.1 Candidatus Halobeggiatoa sp. HSG11
AACATTATACCCCTGCTATGAAAATGGGTTTAACTCATAAACAACTTAATTGGAGATTTTTGTTGACTGTCCCTATACCTGTAAAATATTGATTTAATTAGAACTGCATTGGTCTGTAGGGACTATCGATTGGTTGAATGTGATATTGTTGATTCAATATCTACTGAATGTGTTCGACAGACATTAAAAAAAACAAATTAAAACCTTGGCAGAACGAATGTTGGGTCATTCCACCCAAAGAAAATGCAGATTTGTGCAATGGAAGACGTGTTGGAAGTCTACCATTGAGACTACAAAAAAGATGAAGTGTTGGTTTGTATGGATGAAACCAGCAAACAACATGTGAAAGAAATGCGAACCCCATTACCTCGTAGTTTTTTTGGAACTACCACTACTTTCTGGAGGACTACCGATTCATAAACCCTGAAAGGGTTGAATGTGAATAGCAACCGATGAAATCGGTGGAATATATTAGCCTACCCTCATAGGTGTTTGGGATAATTTATAACTAATTGATATGTATATTTAATTGTGAATGAAAGTCAAAATCATTAATAATCAACTTTTTTTCATTCACCAATTCACAATTAAATAGTATATTTCTGGTAAATCCCGAACACCATATGAGCCTACCCTATTTTTTAGACATTTTTTTTCGTAATCATATTCTTTCTGAACGCAATCAACTGAGCATAACCCATAACAGTTATCATTGGAAACAAACTAGCAAAAGCTATCAAACCAAAACCATCTATCAAAGGACTCCGCCCCGGTATTGTCCCGGCTAATCCCAATCCAAGTGCAGCAACTAACGGCACAGTTACGGTGGAAGTAGTCACCCCTCCTGAATCATAAGCTAACGGTACAATCATCCGAGGAGCAAAGAACGTTTGCACAACCACCACAACATAACCAACGATTATATAATAATGCAACGGAGTCCCAGTGACGATGCGAAATACTCCCAAAGTTATACCAATCGCTACCCCAATTGCCACCGAAATCCTTAATCCCCAAATAGTTATTGTGCCACCTGATACATTATTAGCCTTAATAGCAACCGCAATCAATGCCGGCTCCGCAATCGTTGTCGCAAACCCTATCGCAGCAGCAAATAAATATACCCATTTATAATCAGTCCAGTGAGTAACATAATGCTCAACTTGGCCGTAGATAAATTCTGGAGCCGTTAATTGTTGTGCCATAAGTTCTCCCAATGGAAACAAAGCTAATTGTAAGCCTTGTAAAAAGAAAGCTAATCCTAAAATGACATAAACAAATCCCAACAATACTCTTTTAAATTGAGGGATTGGGCGACGTATAATAAGCAACTGAAAGCCAAAGATAATGATAACAATTGGCAATACGTCCCGGATCGTTTCTAATAAAATAACAAAAAAATCAATTAATCCAGCCATTTATTATAATTCCATAGAGCATAACAAAAATTATTGGAGTAAGGGAAGCAAAAGCAATTAAACCAAAACCATCAATCATCGGATTACGACCTTTAATACTGGAAGCTAAACCAACTCCTAAAGCCGTTACCAATGGAACCGTGATAGTTGAAGTAGTCACTCCACCTGAATCATAAGCAATACCAATTATCCATTGTGGTGCGAAAGCTGTCATAGAGACAACACAGATATAGCCAATTATTATAAGATATTGTATCGGCCAACCTTTAATTATCCTAATGACTCCTATAATTAAAGCCAGACCAACAGACAAAGCAACAGTCAGCCGTAAACCATTAGCATAATTTTGTTTATTGATGTCCATGATTATGCCGCCATTAACTGCTACTTCTGCGGCTTCATCCGCTATTGCAATCAAAGCTGGTTCCGCTATTGTTGTGCCAAATCCTAATGCAAACGCAAATATCAATAACCACCATAGACTACCCTTGTGAGCAAAAGCATAGGCCATATTCTCTCCAAGTGGAAATAACCCTATCTTAAGCCCATGAATAAATAGAGTTAATCCTAACATTACCAAAAAAATTCCAACTAAAATTTCGCCAAGATTTGGAATAGAAGAAGATTGTAAGACAACTATTTGAAAAAATGCGATAACTATCACAATAGGTGCTAGGTCACGAGCACTATCAAGCAATGATAAAAAAATAAATTTCACTTTAGATAATTTGTATATATACTAAACAATAGTTCGGGGGAAATTACTCATCATTTTGACTTGTGTCTAACGATGATAGGAAGGTTAGGAATGCGTATGAAATAACTTCGTCAACTGTAATAGGAGTTGCAAGGTCTTCTTGCAAGTCGAAACAAGGGAACCTTGTACTCCGAAAATTATAAGAAAACATATATTATTTTATGCACGTTCCTTATGGGAAAATTACCGATGTTAAATGCACTATCCCACCTCAAGAAAAATGGGTAGGGACCCAAATCCAACTCAAACGGTGGTTGCTCATAACTAAAACTTGTTCTCATTGTCATGAAAATTATGTGAGTCCAGTTCCTGCTAGTTACTTACTCTATAAGCTTTTCAGAAAAATAAAAGTTCTTAAGACCTGACAGGTTTCTGAAACTTGTCAGGTCTCTTGGCCAAAATATTTATCTGAAAAGCTATATTAACTACCATATACTTGTTTATATAGTCAAAAGTTAAATATCTAAGCCTTTTCAGCCAATTCATTAAGTAATTGCTGTTGAGCGGAAATAGATTTTTCTTCATGAATCAAACGATTATAATTACCCTCATTATCCAAAATCCATGCTTGAGTATTATCTTTAAGGTATAATTGTAAACCCTGTTCAATCACTCGTTTTTTCATCTCAGGATGTTCAATTGGATAACATTCTTCAACTCGTTTGAATAAATTACGAGTCATCCAATCAGCACTTGAACAAAAAACTTCTGATTCCCCATTGTGACCATTTAAAAAATAGAAACATCTTGTATGCTCAAGGAAACGTCCCACAATAGAACGTACAGTGATATTTTCAGATATTCCGGCTATTCCCGGTTTCAAACAGCATATCCCACGAATAATCAAGTCAATTTTAACTCCAGCTATAGAAGCTTTATACAAAGCCTGAATAACTTTATATTCGGTTAAGGCATTTATTTTGGCTATTATACATGCTGGTTTTCCTTGTTTAGCAGTTTCAGCTTCTTGCTCAATTCGTTCTATTAAACCATCATGTAAAGTAAATGGAGAATGCAACATTTTTTTCAGCTTAACGCTTTTACCAAGTGTGGTTAGCTGCATAAATATATTATGTACATCTTCACCAATATTACTATTGCAAGTGAATAATCCATAGTCTGTATAAACACGAGCTGTCCGATAATGATAATTACCTGTTCCTAAATGAACATAACGTCTTAATTTTTTACCTTCACGCCGCACAACCATTATCATCTTGGCATGAGTTTTATAACCAACTACCCCGTACACAACATGAGCTCCAGCTTCTTGTAAACGATTAGCCAAATGAATATTAGCTTCTTCATCAAATCTAGCTCTTAATTCGACTATGACAGTTACTTCCTTATTAGAACGAGCTGCATCAACCAAAGCATCAACTAATACCGAGTTTGGTCCAGTGCGATATAAAGTTTGTTTAATTGCCAAAACATGTGGATCGCTGGCTGCCTGACGCAAAAAATCTACTACTGGAGTAAACGATTGAAACGGATGGTGTAATAATATGTCTTCTTCCCGAATTGTGCTGAATAAGTCACGTCCTAAACGAGCTGGAACACCTGGTACGAAACTTGGATATTTTAATTCTGGTCGATCAACCAGATCAATGAGAGGTAATAAACGATTAAGATTAACTGGCCCATTTACTTGATATAAATCGGATTTATCAAGTCCAAATTGTTTTAATAAAAACAGAGACATTTTATCAGGACAATTATCAGCTACCTCTAAACGTACACTATCACCATAACGGCGACCCGGCAATTCACCTTCTAAAGCTCGCAACAAATCATCAATTTCTTCTTCATCTACAAATAGTTCACTATTACGAGTCACCCTAAATTGATAGCAACCAGTCACTGTCATGCCCGGAAATAAGCTTTCTACATAGGCATGGATGATAGAAGACAAAAATACAAAAACGTAAGGATGTTCAGATAAATCACTTGGTAATTGAATAACCCGAGGTAATGAACGTGGAGCTTGTACAATAGCCATACCACTATCTCGACCAAAAGCATCTTTACCTTTTAAAGAAACGATAAAATTTAAACTTTTATTCAAAATACGGGGAAATGGATGGGCTGGGTCTAAACCAATGGGACTAAGAATGGGTAACAGCTCATTATCAAAAAAATTCCTAACCCATTTATTCTGTGATTTGTTCCACTCATCACGTTTAAGAAAATTAATACCTTCTTGTTCTAAAGCTGGTAACAGTTGTTTATTTAAAAGGCAATACTGTTCATCAACGAATTCGTGGCTAACTGTACTTATACGATTAAGCACTTCATGTGGAGATAAATTATCCCGACCTGCTTGAGTTGAACCAACGACTACTTGTTGTTTTAAACCAGCGACTCGTACTTCAAAAAATTCGTCTAAATTGGTACTTGCTATACATAAAAAACGTAACCGTTCAAGCAGTGGCATTGTTTGTTCTTTGGCTTGTTCTAATACTCGCCAATGAAAAGCTAATAAACTCAGCTCACGGTTGATGTATAATTCTGGGCGAGAAAGGTCTATTTCTGTCATAAATATATTAAACCAATAAATTAACTTAAGGATGAACTATGTGAAATAAGTCTAAGCTATACAAAATAAAATTGCAAATATTGCAAAAGTTTCAGCCATTCGTGCTAAAAAATATAAAAAAATAGTTTTTGGAAAGTAATTAAGTTAGGACTTACGCATTGATACTGGGCTTCAAGTAAAATTAATACTAGTAAAATATAAATTAATAGTTTAAAATAGCATAATGGAAAAACTTAATCAATCAGAAAACTGTCCCTGTTGTAGAAGTTCAGAAATAAAGATAATAAGCCACTATGAAACAATACACAATGGCAACCGACGAATGTATCAATGCCAAAATTGTAAGCATAGTTTTTCAGAAACACAGGGAACACCTATGGCACATGTTAAGACTCCATTAAGCAAGGTTGCAAGTGTATTTCGTGTACGCAGTGAAGGTATGGGTTTGAGAGCAACAGCTAGAATTTTTGGAATGCACAAAAACACAGTTTCTGAATGGGAAAACAAATTTGCCGAGCAAAAGGAACCTCTTATGCTGTATGCAATATGTCATGAGTTCATCAATTTAAAATTTGAAGGTGACGAACTATATACAGTAGTTGGAAAACGATGTGAGCCATCAGATTCTGAAGGATGGACAGCAATTATTATGGAACGAGCAAGTCGATTCATAATTGAACAACGTTGTGGCAAATGAACAAATGTTTGAAAATGCTATGGAAAAAGTTGCTGCTTATATAAAACAGAGTGGAGAACTAACCTTTCTATCTGACGGGGAACGACGCTATGGAAATACCCTGTTTGATATATGTGCTGAAGTATTGCGAACTGGTTCACGCGGTCGTCCACCGAAGACACTTCCTCCTGGTGTTTACAGTACGGCTTAAGAACAAAGGTTCACAAAATTCAAAACCCGGACGTAAACGCCCAAAATATGAAGCTCCCCATAGAGAGCATCCTGATACTGACCAAACACTTGATGAACAAGCTATTCATGCTAATCATGTTGAAGCATATAATGCTACCTTGCGACGTTACAAATAGTACCTTTCGACGACGAACAAATACCTATGCCAAATCCACAGAAGGACTCCAACGTACCTTGGATGTTCATCAAATTATTCACAATTTTGTCCGCTGTCACTGGACAACCTGTATAGTTCCGGCAGTTGCTATGGGCATTATCACAGGAGCATTGGGTTTGGAAGATATTTTAACCCAACGTTTCGCATAAAAATTTATCCAAATAACTTTGGATAGCTCCGGCCTTTTATCTTGGGACTAACAGTTCGAGCCCACTGCCTACGCATTGACAAACATAATAAAGTATGAATTATATTAAAATCATACATTTGTTAAACATAAACTAATTAACTGTCATTCCCGTGAAAACGGGAATCTAGGAATCTTTGAGATCACTAAATTCCCACTTTCGTGGGAATGACAGAGCTGTATAAATATAGTTTATATGTAAATTACACAAATGATATGATTTTTTATAACTATTTGTATCTTAACAAATTCATAAAATGATTATTTTGTCAATGCGTTAAGTCCTAGAAAGGAAGGACAATATTATATTCAACAAGGTTATAAACTAAACTTTTTTAAATGAGGAAACCCATGAAAATTGTATGCTCCTTTAATTTGAAAAGTTAAAGTTATGCCCGTGTACAGTATAAGAGGTTTTGAACCATGCTATAATTAATCAAAAGTTAAAATGATGAACCAAAAATGACAGACGAAGAACTAAAAGAACTAGTTGGTAGTTTAGCTGTCTCACAGAAAGAAACTGACCGTCAACTAAAAGAAACCGATGAACAAATCAAAAAGCTTTCTATATCTCAAAAAGAGACATATATGCAGTTAAAAGAAACAGATAGGAAGCTAGATAAAGTAGCTAATATGATAAGTGGAATTGGAACTAATCAAGGCGATGTAGCAGAGGATTTTTTTATAACAGTTTTATTAAAGATAATCATTTAGGTAATTTAACTTTTGATGATATTACCAAAAATATGCAAAAACATCGGGGTAAAATCCAAGAAGAATATGATTTATTCCTAACTAATGGTGAGGCAATTGCTGTTATTGAAGTGAAATATAAAGCCCATATCAGTGATATTATCAAATTAGAACGTAAATTAAATAATTTTAAACAGTTATTTCCTATTTATAAAGATTATAAACTCTATGGAGCCATGGCATCTTTTTATTTTAATCAAGAAACTAAAGATGAATTATTAAATCAAGGCTATTTTATTGTGGAAAGAAGTGGTGATTTAATTAAAACTAAAAATCATCATTTTTTAAAAGTTAAATGACCACCCGCAAAGCGAGTGGCTTATTTAGCCGGGTAGGGTCGGTGAAGCAGTGCGTTAGTGACCATTTTCAAATTAATTGCAAACATCGGAAGGTCGGTTTCACTACCTAACACCGACCCGACCCTACACGGCTGTTTTTTGGGGAGAGGATTTTTTTCACCGGTGAATCAATGTTATTAATGTTAAAAAGGGCGAACACATAGGTTCGCCCCTACAGCTCTTTAAATATGTTATATTTGTAAGGGTAGACCTGCGTGTCTGCCCTTAACGCTTAAGTGCTTAATTAAACTTTTGCTTTCCAACGTTTTAACTTGTTATAAAGTGTTCCGTGACTGACTTTTAAAATATTCGCTGCTTTGACTATATCACCATCGCAATGATCAATACATTTTGTTATAACTTGCTTTTCAATATCTTTAAAAGAACAAAATTCGTCGATTGTTACAGCAGGAGTTTTTTGATTCTCTTCAACTAAAACATCATCATGCTGAACAAACTTATCCGTCCGTGCTGCAATCATTTCAGCAGTTATAAACTCTTCATCATTACTTAATAACACTATATTATGAATAATATTTTTCAATTGCCGTACATTTCCCTGCCAATTGTAGCTTAACAATTTTTTCTCAGCTTCAGCATAAAAACCATGTAATTTACTCTGTTCTTCATTAACAAACTGTTCTAAAAAAAATTTAGCTAACAAAATAATATCTTGTCCACGCTTACGTAAAACTGGTAACTCTATTTCAACAGTATTAAGACGATAATAAAGGTCTTCTCTAAACCTTCCCTTTTTGCTCTCAATCAACAAATTCCGATTGGTTGCATAAATTAACCGAACATCCGCTTTTTCTGGTTTATGGCTACCTACTTTAGAAAAAGTTTTAGTTTGCACAAAACGCAATAAGCTACTTTGCATTGAAAGTGATAATTCACCGATTTCATCTAAAAACAAAGTTCCTCCATCTGCATCAGATACCAATCCAGCTTTATCACTAATTGCTCCAGTAAAAGCTCCCTTAACATGACCAAATAAATGACTTTCCAATAAATCTTTTGCAATAGTTGCACAATTACATATCTTAAAAGGTTTATCGGCACGATCGCTTTCCTTATAAATCGCTTCCGCACATAATTCCTTACCGGTACCTGTTGCACCAGTTATCAAAATAGATGCGTTACTGGCTGCCACGCTATCAATAGTTTGATAAATTATTTGCATTGGTATAGAAGTACCAATAAAATCATGATAAGACTTACGGGATAAACGTTCTTGATTTTTATGCAATTCTTCCACAGAAATAGAAAGTCCCAAACTCACACCTATTTGCTGCCCAAATTCCTGAAACAACTTCACTTCATCATCAATCCATATTCGAGTATGAGAACATTGATGAATTCCAAACAACCAAGGTTTGCCGATTTTTGGGTAGATAGCTAAACATAACTGTGAGTTCACTGAAAATTGTTCGATAGTATTTTGAGGTACTTTATATTCACAATCAGGACCAAAAACAATCGGCTCACTTGTAGACAAGACATTTTTCATAATTTCAGATATTGTCGGTTCCATTGGTATATCTATATTTAATTTCTTAGCCCCCGGACACTCAGGTGTTGTCACCTCTATCGGCACACGCCAACTCGCTGCATTTGGATCACAAGGATATAATAACCAAGCCCGATCACATTTAAACACTGCCAATGTCACCTGCATAGCCTTGTCCATCATTTGAACCACATCTTGAGTTTCATTGATAGCTTTTCCTAAAGTCGCTAAACTTTCCAAATGATAAACATAGTTTTGTAATTGAGTATTTTGTACTTCCAATTGTTTACGTAGATTGTGAATAGTCAAATGTTTATTGACTCGTGCAATGACTTCCTCAGGTTGGAAGGGTTTAGTTATGTAGTCAACGGCACTCATATTAAGCCCTTCCACTTTATTAAAAGTTTCCGTTTTAGCACTAATAAAGATAATAGGCGTATCTTTTGTTACTTCCTTTTTTTTCAAACGGCGGCAAGTTTCAAACCCATCCATTCCCGGCATTATCACGTCCAACAAAATAAGATCTGGTATGGTATAATTAACTTGTTCAAGAGCCGTTGCTCCGTCTTCTGCTACCAGCACTTCAAAATTGGCATCTTGTAAACAGTTTCGTAGCACGTCTAAATTGTTTGGTTCATCATCTACAATTAAAATTTTATTTTTCATTTTTCATTTTTCATTTCTTCTTCAAGCCATTCACTCAATTCTTCTACTTGATATTCTTTAATGAAGGTTTGTACTTGAATAATAAAGGTTTTAAGGTTAACATCCGACTCACCCAAAATATCTATATATTCTTCCAGTTCATCAACATCGCCAATTAATGACAACTCATACATTTCCTTAAGTTTATCTAGTGGAGGAAATACCATTGGCTGAGAAATTTCTTCAACAGTTTTTTTAACCTCATCTCCATATATCCAAGTTAGGTTAAGAAACTGCTGCAATTGTTCAAAAAGTCTTTCGACTTGAATCGGTTTGGGCAAGAAAGCATTACTACCCATATCCAAACTCTTATTTTTATCAACATCATATAATGTGAATTAAGGGCTAAAAATTTTGTTAAAATTAATCCAAATATATATAATATGAAACAATAAATAACATAAAAAAGGATTAAATGATGGATTGGCAAGAACAATTAATAACAATATACCTGTAT
>JAUCGL010000172.1 GCA_030378105.1 Candidatus Halobeggiatoa sp. HSG11
GCGAAGCCGAAGTCGAGTAGTCCGCGACTTGCGTGAGAGTTCTTAAATTTGAAGAAATAGTTAAACGGAGTGCATTTCTTGAAATTTTGAACAAGCTCACCGTTAAGTCATGGGGGAGTCGGTGGGATGGAGCTGCTTCAGTGCGGAATCGCCCGATGAGACCGGACGTGTCGGGGCAAGTAATAACCTGTTTCGCTGAAAAATTGATTAGTCAACGGGACATGGACGTTCCGGGGACATCATGAAATTTCTGCGAAACTCATCAAATCATCAAAATTTGTCATAAAATGTATCACATTGAATTATGGGAAATTTATATTATATATTTAAATCGGTATAATGTCTAATATCACTACCTTTATACTTATTACAAATCATACAAGCTAATGCTAAATTATATTGATTAGTCGCACCAGCATGTTTTTCTGCAATAATGTGAACAATTTGATGAGGTGAAAAGCTAATAATTTCAGGTATTAAACAATATTCACAAGTTGCTTTTGCACGCTCATACACCAAGCTACGTAAATTGGCTGGAATATACGTTTTACTCACAACTGCTGCTTTTTTATCGCACTTAATTTTGCTTTACGTACAAGATGCTCAAATATTGATATTGTTGCCAAGCAATTTCTTAATATGTATCCAAGCCTTGAGTACGTTGCTTTTCTAGTAATTGTTCCAATTGTGTCTGTAATTGTGGAGATGGGCGTAAACGCAAAACTTCTTCTATCGTTGGTAAGCCTGCTAGGAATTCTTCGGGAATATTTAAGCTTACTTCCATAATTTTTCCTATACAAGATTATCAAATTTGGGACAGATTTCATAATCAAACTTAATATCGTAAACGATTATATCACCAAATACATTTGGCACAGATACACAAGGTATATGCAATTGACCAGTGAGAGAATAGCTATGTTGGGTCGGTGCAATAAAATGAAACCGACCAAACACAAGTACAATTAATAATTTATGTGTTTGTTTATATCATAATGGTCGGTTTCACGTTGTTACATCGACCCTACATGGCTACCAATTATTGGTGTTGGTTGCATTTTATCTTTGTAAAATAATAGTCACATTTACCACACCAATCCCAATATGATGTGAATTGACCATTTTTTTTTGTATGTGTAAGTCGGTATGTACCAACATTTTTTTTGCTATCGCCATCAAACCACCACCAGCGAGCCGCATTTTTATGGCCAATCTTTCGACAAAGTGCGTTAGCAGCTTGCTCGGTACCCCATTTTGAGCAGTTATCTTCACCATACTCAACCATACAACGGTCAACACGTTCTCCCGATATCCTTGGACTATCAATTGTTACAGCAGCAAATAAAGAATGCGATGGTAACGAAAGTGCTGAAATAGCTAACCCTATAAATAATTTAGTTTTCTTCATTAGTAATACCTTCTTAATTTATCTGTTAAGTAAAACCGAAGACTAATTTCTAACCTCTTTACGAGGATAACACCTTGCTTCACCAGCCGAAAAGGTCTGGTGGAAGAGAAAGTTAACAGGTCAAGACAATGTGTACGAGTCTACCTGTTAACTACTTATTATAAAGTATATTCGCCCTGTTATTTACTAAATTTACATTCTTAATAAATATAAGAAGTTATTAATATTAAACAACAAAACTAAACAATACATTTATAATAGAAATTAGTAAATCAGGCAAGTTTGCCCTTATATTAATATCCTGACTTTTTGCCAGCATATTCCTGTGTATTAACCGTAAATTCAGGCATATTTGCCCTGTTTAGGAATTATCAGGTCAAATACAACTTGATAAGTTGATATTATCAACTTAATCAGGCATACCAAAAAATATAACTCAATACACTCTCAAAAAACATAATAATCCCACTTAACTCAATAAGTCAAGCAAAAATTTATCTTATTTCCATCAACCAATTAAGTTCCAGCTTACACCCCTTTCCTTTCTAACCTTCGATAAGTTATAGACTCAGTTAAATGTGAAGTCTGTATATCCTCACTACCAGCCAAATCAGCAATTGTTCTGGCAACCTTCAAAATTCGATACCATGCTCTAGCCGATAAACCCAATTGCTCAATCGCAGTATCAAGCAAACGCTCATCAGCATCACTTAAATGACAATATTTCTCAATCTCCCGATTTCCTAACAAATTATTCGCCTTCCCAGCACGTTGTAACTGTTGTTCCCTTGCCTTAATAACTCGCTTCCGTACCTCAGCACTACTTTCACGCTCCTTATCATTTCGTAACTCAGTTCTTGGCAAATTAGGAACCTCAATATGTATATCAATCCGATCCAACAAAGGCCCAGAAATTTTAGCCCGATAACGCCCAACCTGTTGTGGAGAACAACGACACCTATTACTTGAATCCCCTAAATATCCACATGGACAAGGATTCATAGCAGCAACCAACTGAAAATTAGCTGGAAATTCAGCTTGTTGAGCAGCACGAGAAATAACTATATGACCAGATTCTAATGGTTCTCGCAAGACCTCCAAAACTCTTTTGTCAAATTCTGGCAACTCATCTAAAAATAAAATTCCATTATGAGCAAGAGAAATTTCGCCGGGACGAGGATGACTACCACCACCAACTAATGCCACCCCCGAAGCTGTATGATGTGGAGAACGGAACGGCCTGATTCCCCAAGTTGTTGCATCAAAACCTCCTATAGCAATAGAAGCAATGGTTGCAGTTGCCAAAGCCTCGCTTTCTACCATTGGTGGTAAAATCCCAGCCATACGACTAGCCAACATAGTCTTACCTGTACCGGGTGGCCCTAACATCAACAAATTATGCCCACCAGCCGCAGTTACTTCCAATGCACGTTTAGCATGATGCTGACCACGTACATCACTTAAATCAGCTATATGAATAGAATTAACTAAATTAGATTTTATTTCTTCACAAGTAACAAACGGAGTTATTAAACTTGTACCTTGTAAATGCTCACAAATATCAAGCAAATGCTTAATCGGCAAAACTGACACATCATTGACCATACTGGCTTCCGCAGCATTGTCACTTGGCACTACCACTTGACGTTGAGCATCACGAGCTTCCATAGCCATTGGCAATACTCCACGCACTGGCCGCAACTCACCATTTAAAGCTAATTCTCCAACAAATTCATATTGTGACAACTCATCAGATGAAATTTGGCGAGATGCTGCTAAGATACCTATTGCAATAGCTAAATCAAATCGACCACCTTCTTTTGGTAAGTCGGCTGGAGCTAAATTGATAGTGATGCGTTGTAACGGAAATTCAAATTGGCTATTGAGCAAAGCACTTCTTACCCGATCTTGACTTTCTTTCACTGCTGCTTCAGGCAAACCAACAATGGACAAGCGTGGTAAACCATTGGTTAAGTGAACTTCAATTGTTACTGGTAATGCTTGGATGCCAACTTGAGCTCGGCTATGGACTATAGCTAAGGATGACATTATTTTGATTTCAAATTGATAATTTCTGTTTCTAAAGCTTCCAAACGTTGTCGTGTACGTTCTAACATAGCAACTTGTACATCAAATTCCTCTCTAGTTACCAAATTCATTTTTTGCAAAGCGGCATCTAAAGCAACTCGTAAATTTTTTTCTAAATCATGATGTAAGCTTAATAAACCTTTAGGTAAACCTTCAGCGAACTGTTTAAAAAAAATATCGAAATTAATATTAGTATTCATTTTCAATAATATCCTGTTAAATTAAAAGTTTGATTATATTAAATCACAAAATATACTTCATTTACAAGATAAATTTTTATTGTCTTAAAAAAATAGCAGACATCAAGAGGTTGTCTTAGGTTATTTCATGCACGTTCCTTAATTCTTAAAAAATCAGTTGACATTTTATTTTTAAAGCTCCATTAATCTTAATTCAATGGTTTGAACAGTTCTGAAATAATAGTGGATAAGCGGAGCGTCATCCACCTCCTAACGATAATGGTGTATGATGTTATCACTTATACACCCTACATTTTAATTAAATAAAACTTAACTAAAAAACTTATGTTTGATTTAATTCAAGTTTGTTATATAAATGTTTAGTAATACTTGATTTTTTGATTTTCAAAACTATCCGAACTATTGTTAATTGTACATTGAATTTATGTAAAACATAATATCAGTATTTTTTATCAAAAAGGTCTAACATAATGGAACTTAATCTTATCCTACAACGTATTATTGACATGCAAAATAGAATTGATTCTCTTAGGGGGTATCTTTGACCATCCAACTAAATCTGAACGTTTAATTGAAGTCAATCGAGAATTAGAAGACCCAAATCTGTGGAACACACCAGATAAAGCTCAAACTCTTGGACAAGAAAAAGTTGCCTTAGAAAAAGTTGTTTATACAATTAATAATCTCACCGCAAGTCTTATTGATGGAAAAGAACTATTAGAATTAGCTCAACAAGAAAATGATGCAGATACAGTGACAGAAGTCTGTCAAGATTTAAATGAACTAGAACAACATCTAGCTCAATTGGAGTTTTCTCGTATGTTTGCCGGGGAAATGGACTCTAGTAATGCTTTTTTAGATATTCAATCTGGTTCTGGTGGTACAGAAGCTCAAGACTGGGCTGAAATGTTATTGCGAATGTATTTGCGTTGGACTGAACAACAAGGATTTATTACTGAAATAGTTGACTATTCACCCGGTGATGTTGCTGGCATCAAATCCGTTACTGTTCGAGTTAGTGGTGACCATGCTTTTGGTTGGTTACGCACTGAAACTGGAGTTCATCGCCTAGTGCGTAAATCCCCGTTTGATTCTGGTAATCGGCGACATACTTCTTTTGCCGCAGTTTTTGTTGCTCCAGAAATAGACGATAATGTTGAAATTGATATTAATCCGGCCGATTTACGCATTGATGTTTATCGTGCCAGTGGTGCTGGTGGGCAGCATGTTAATCGTACAGAATCGGCAGTCCGTATAACTCATTTACCCACTAATACAGTTGTTCAATGCCAAAATGACCGTTCTCAACATAAAAATAAAGCTACTGCTATGAAGCAGCTTAAATCAAAATTATATGAGTTAGAAATAAAACAACGTCAGTCAGAACAACAAGTTGTAGAAAATGGTAAAGCGGATATTGGTTGGGGGAGTCAAATTCGTTCTTATGTTTTGGATAAATCACATATCAAAGATTTACGCACTGGCATAGAAAACACCAATACTCAAGCTGTATTAGATGGTGATTTAGATAAATTTATTGAAGCTAGTTTGAAAGCTGGTTTGTAGTTTATATAAATATCAAACAGTTAGATAAAACGTTAAGAATATACTTGGAAGGAAGTCAATAATGGAATGGAGCCGATAACAGGACTCGAACCCGTAACTCCTGATTACAAGTCAGGTGCTTTACCAGCTAAGCTATATCGGCGTTGTTAATATCCATAGTATATTAACCTAACTTAGTAATAATGTCAAGCTTTCAGGTAAAAAATCAGGCACTCCCATTAAAAAGAAATCATTAATATGAAAAAAATGAGAAATCAATATGGCGAGCGAAAGCCCTGCATAAATTACCATCTTTAAAAACTAAGGTAGTCCTACAATATGTAGTGTTAAATCTTATAGGTATTTGAGACCTAGCAGTTTTTTTTGGAGTAATCACTACTTTATCTAGGACTACCAATATGTTACTTTTCCATTTTTATGATGTTTTTCACAACATTAATAAATCTCATCATCACGACTGAGATGTTGTCAAAATTCAAAGAAGTGCGAACTCTCCGCTAGTCAAATTAATTTCTTTTGTACGCTTCGTGCTATTCGTTCTGTGATATAATCACACAATAAACACGCAACACAAGCGGTTAGTCCTTGCTACACTGAAGAATTTTAAATTCTACAAATTCTGATTCTAACAATAAAAATACATTTAAATCAATCATTTTTATATTAATTAATATGCAATACAGAGATTTACGAGATTTTATAACCAAATTAGAAGAATTAGGTGAACTTAAACGAATAAAGCTAAATATTGATCCTAATTTAGAAATGACTGAAATTTGTGATCGTACTTTGAAAGCCGAAGGACCAGCTTTATTGTTTGAAAACCCAACCGGTTATAATATCCCAGTTCTGACCAATCTATTCGGAACAACCAAGCGAGTTGCTTTGGGTATGGGACAACAATCGGTGACAGCATTGCGTGAAGTAGGAACTTTATTGGCATTTTTAAAAGAACCCGAACCACCCAAAGGAGTCAGAGACGCATTTGATAAATTGCCAATTTTTAAGCAAGTCATGAACATGCCAGCTAAGGTAATAAAAAATGCAGTCTGCCAAGAAAATATACTTACTGGTTCCGAAATTGATTTAGCCACTTTACCAATTCAAACCTGTTGGCCAGAAGACATTGGACCTCTCATAACTTGGGGTTTAGTTATAACCAAAGGCCCAACTAAAACAAGACAAAATTTAGGCATTTATCGCCAACAAGTTATTAATAAAAACAAAGTAATAATGCGTTGGTTATCACATCGAGGTGGAGCATTAGACTATCAAGAATGGCAACAAGCTCATCCGGGAAAACCATTTCCTATAGCAGTAGCCATAGGTTGTGACCCAGCTACAATTCTTGGAGCAGTCACCCCAATCCCAGACTCATTATCTGAATATGCTTTCGCCGGTTTATTACGTGGCAACCGTACCGAGGTAACTACCTGTTTAAGCCATGATTTACAAGTGCCTGCCTTTGCTGAAATAATACTGGAAGGTTTTATATATCCAGATGAAATTGCTCCTGAAGGTCCATTTGGAGATCATACTGGTTACTATAATGAGGTAGAAAAATTTCCAGTATTCACAATTGAACGTATAACTCATCGTTCCAACCCTATTTATCATAGTACTTATACCGGCCGACCTCCTGATGAACCAGCCATTTTAGGAGTGGCATTAAACGAAGTATTTATTCCAATTTTACAAAAGCAATTTCCTGAAATTATTGATTTTTATCTTCCTCCAGAGGGTTGTTCTTATCGAATGGCTATAGTGAGTATAAAAAAACAATATCCGGGACACGCAAAACGCATTATGTTTGGGGTATGGTCATTTTTGCGGCAATTTATGTACACTAAATTTGTAATCATAACTGATAATGATATTAATGTTCGCAATTGGCAAGATGTGATTTGGGCAGTGACTACTCGCATGGACCCAGTTCGTGATACAACTATTATTGAAAATACCCCAATTGATTATTTAGACTTTGCTTCGCCAGTATCTGGTTTGGGAGGTAAAATTGGCTTTGATGCAACTAATAAATGGCAAGGCGAAACTCAACGTGAATGGGGAAAACCAGTGAATATGAGTAAAGATGTTAAGAATAAAATTGATGACATTTGGGATGAATTGGGGATATTTTGACCTGAGTGACAAGCATGAAATAATTTAACTTTCGGAATTGCAAGGTCTCCTTGCAGGTTTTAAACAAGGGAACCTTGTACTCCAAAATCCTTAAAAAAATATATATTATTCGACTACTTATTTATAAATGATTTTGTTGTAGAACTAACATAAAAAGTTTTTTATAATATTCGTTATATAACACAATACCTTAAATATCAAACTATAAGTTGAAATCCCAAATAATATTCAGTTTGTTTGGGCATATTATACACATGTAATCCGGTTTGTTTTTCTATTTCAGCAATCACTATATTAATTTGTTCAGGCTTTTCTGTGGCAATCACAAACCACATATTTAATTTATGATTACGTGCATAATTGTGAGCAACTTCTGGAAATGTATTAACTTGTTTTGTTACTGTTTCAAAATCAATTTCAGGAACTTGCATGGCTGCTAATGTTAGACCACCTCCCAAACGTTCGGCATGGTACATAGGCCCAAAACGACTCAATATACCTTGTTCCAATAATTTATCAATACGTTGAATCAAATCTTTTTCAGTAATATTTAATTGTTCGGCTACCTTTGCATATGGATGTTCACAGATTGGAAAATTGCCTTGTAAATTATTAATTATATTACGGTCTATACTATCCATTTATAAATCCTATTTATATTATTAAATTTAGGGTAGTCCTATAGAAAGTAGTGATAGCTTCAAAAAACCTACTAGGTTTCAAAAATCTAGTAGGTTTAACACTACATGTTACAGGACCACCAAATTTAGTTTGATTTTTAATATATATTTGATATTAAATGTAAATATTAGATTAATGGTATTGTTGGAAGCATATTCAGGAACATTCTGCGTTCTGCAACGCAAGCATTGCAACATTCCCAACGAAAAGTTGGAAACGAGAATACGAGAAAGATGTTAAGAACGAGAATGATTTCCAAGTTAATCCAAACAATCTACAACTTTAAATTCAACTCGTCGATCAATAGCATTTTCATTGCTATCTGGTTTAGTTCCAACAATTACCTCATCAGAACCTTTACCTATGGTTTTTGAGCGTTGCATTATACCACGAAATATTTTACTCATTCTTTTTTGGATATTATTGGCTCGTGATTTAGATAATTTCTTGTTATACTTATATAAACCAGAGATACTGGTGTGACCAATGATATGTATACATTTATCAGAGTTGTTTTTTAAATATTTGCTTATTTGTCGTAACCATATATTATATTGTTGTTTTAACTCAGGAATATTTAAGAAATTAGTTAAATCAGTTTTAAATAAAAATTTAATTGGTAAAGTACCTTGTTGCATACCAATAGCAACCATTTTACTAAAATTAACCTCTGCTTCTTTTAAAAGACCTAGTTTAAAGGTTACGGCATATAAACCACCATAAATCTCTATAATCTCACTGCTAGGTTGTTTTAAAATATTCTTAAATAAAATATATGCTTGCTTATATTTACCCTCGTCATAAACCTGTTGAGCCACAGTTAATAAAGCTTTAATTTTAACAAAATCATAATAGCTAGTATCAATTTTGCTGCCAACTGGACTATTAACACTTGAGATAATATGCTGTAATGGTTTCCCTTTAAAATACATAGGATTATCTTGATAGCTGGGTGTAGGTTGATAGTTTAAACCAGAACTTTGAATATAAACTGTGTGGTTAGTTACTATAGATTTATTTGTTAGGTCAACAATGGATGCAGAAATTTTGTAATGTTTTTTCTGAGCAGATTTATTTGCCTCATATTTAATAATACCATTAAGAACATATCTAGCATTAGTTAATTTTTGTGGTTCAATCCTAGCTATATCAATATATTTGAAATGTTTTTGTGTTTCTGCAATTATTAATTTCTCAATATCCAAACTGGCCTGTAAAATTTGACCATTATCTACATCCAGAAAAGGATTCAATACAATATTACTGGTATTTTTAAATAGTTTAAATCTTTGTAAATCAGTCATTAAACTATTAGTTAATTGGCTAATTCCAGTATTAAATTCCAAGTAGGAAGATTCTTTGGTTGGAATTGACAAACATGAGGAGAGGACGACAATGGCTAATAATAATATAAATTTAAACATATCTTAAATAATTTGTACTTGCATGAAATACTATGCTTTAAACCATAACCTTAACTTTAAGTTAATAATCCAATAGAGCAAGTATCGCATCAAAAATTACGAGAACCTAAACTAGTTACAAAAACTGTACAAACTTCACTAGAAACTATAGTGTTAAATTTAC